>DAIESZ010000300.1 GCA_027346035.1 Propionibacteriaceae bacterium | reverse complement strand
GGCTCGGTAGCGCGGCGCCCGTCCAGGGACACGTGAAGGTCGTTGCTCGACCTCGCCGAACTGCCGGCGTCGCCTCCTGGCCATGTGCTGTCGCACCTCCGGACCTTGAGCGTGGACCTCTGCCCGTTTTGTGGGGGTAATTTTGGGGGTAACTACGTCAAAACGTGTCCCTTTGAGGGTACGCCAGTCCTGGCCGGAAAATGCAAAACCCCGGCCTGACTAGGAATTTAACCTTGTCAGATCGGGGTCTCCATGAGTGTCCGAGAGAGGACTTGAACCTCCATGCCCTTAACGGGCACTAGCACCTCAAGCTAGCGCGTCTACCTATTCCGCCACCCGGACGAGTGGTGTTCCATTGTCTTGCGTTGCCCTGCGGCGACCAAGTCGCCCCGACGGCTTGAGAAGCCTAGCACCAAGTCACCCGGCCATGCACCCTGGGCTTCCCCGGCATGAACGCGCCTCCTGTGCATGCTTGGTGATCGTGTCAGGATGTCCGCATGAACGCGGAGCGGGCCCGGGTGGTCGGGCGGTGGACCTCGATCGAACACGTCGGCAACTCCGATTTCGAGGTGCAGCAGATCCGCCTGCCCCACGACGCCGGACGCAACGCCGTCCGCCGTCTGCTCGTCGACGAGGCCGAATACGGGGGATGGGAACTCATGCGGTTGCGCCGCTACCGCAGCGGGGTCCGCGACGCATGGTTGCGCCGCCGGATCATCCGCCAGCAGGCCACGCTCGCCGGCTGAGACACCACGCCAGACCTGCCCCGCGTCCGGGCCGACACCTGCCCCGTGTCCCTGGTCCACACCCCGTCCTGCCTTCCCGTTCCACGCCGCGCTGGACCCCGTCCCGACCGGGGCCGCCCCGATGGCCCCTTTGCGCGGCGTACGACCGGGCCAACGGCGTACGACCCGGAGGCCGTAACTGACCTCCTCGTACGCCACGGGAGCCATCTCGTACGCCGCGGTGACCATCTCGTACGCCGCGGTGACCATCCCGTACGCCGCGGGAGCCTTCTCGTACGCCGCAGCCGACACGTCGTGCTCCGTCAGTCCCTCGGGGCTGACCGCCGGCCCCGTCTGCCGGACCTGCGCCGCGCGGACGCCGGGTAGACTCCACCGCTGACCGCACGGGGCACGATGCTGACGGGTAGGACGCCATGACAGAACCGCTGATTCTCGGCATCGAGTCGAGCTGCGACGAGACCGGTGTGGGCATCGTGCGCGGCAACACGCTGCTGGCCAACGAGGTGGCATCGTCGGTGGAGCGGCACGTGCGCTTCGGGGGGGTCGTGCCCGAAGTCGCCTCACGGGCACACCTCGAAGCGATGGTGCCGGCGCTGCAGCGGGCTGTGCAGAAGGCCGGCATCGACCTGTCCGACCTCGACGGCATCGGCGTCACCGCCGGCCCGGGCCTCATGGGCGCCCTCGTCGTTGGGCTGTCCAGCGCGAAGACCCTCGCCAGTTACCTCAACAAGCCGCTCTACGGCGTCAACCACCTCGCCGGACACGTCGCCGTCGACCTGCTGGACCATGGTGACCTGCCCACCCCGAGCATCGCGCTGCTGGTCTCGGGCGGCCACACGTCACTGCTGCTCGTCGAGGACATGGCGACCAGGATCACCGAGATCGGCTCGACCATCGGCGACGCCGCGGGGGAGGCCTACGACAAGGTGGCCCGCGTGCTCGGCCTGCCCTACCCGGGCGGCCCCGTCATCGACAGGGCGGCCGCCGAGGGCGACCCCACCGCGATCCGGTTCCCCCGCGGACTCACCGCCCGCCACGACCTCGAGGCTCACCGTTTCGACTTCTCGTTCTCGGGTCTCAAGACCGCGGTGTCCCGCTGGGTGGAGGCCCGGCAGCGCGACGGGCTCGACATCCCGATCAACGACGTCGCAGCCTCCTTCCAGGAGGCCGTCTGCGACGTGCTCACTGCCAAGGCCGTGGACGCGGCGCAGCACTACGGTGTCACCAACATGCTCATCGGCGGCGGTGTCGCGGCGAACTCCCGCCTGCGCGCCCTGCTTGAGGAGCGCACCCAGGCCGCGGGCATCGAACTCCGCCGCCCGCGACCGGGCCTGTGCACCGACAACGGTGCGATGATCGCGGCCCTCACCACGCAGGTCGTGCGCTCCGGGGGACGCCCGTCGAGCATGGAGATCGGGGCCGACTCCGGCCTGCCGGTCTCGACGATCCTCGTCTGACCTGCGCCGCGCCGGATGCCCTACACGCCGATCCTGGCCACCCTCGGCTACGTCGTCGACGCCGAGCGGCGCCGGATCCTGCTCGTGCACCGCACCGCTCGCAGCCACGACGAGCAGTACGGCCTCTACAACGGGCTGGGCGGGAAGCTCGAACCCGACGAGGACATCGTCTCGGGACTGCGCCGGGAGATCCGCGAGGAGGCGGGCATCGAGGCCACCGGGATGACGCTTCGCGGCACCCTGAGCTGGCCGGGCTTCGACTCGCAGGGGCGCGACTGGTTCGGTTTCGTGTTCCTCGTCACCGGCTTCACGGGCGTCCCGGCCGGGCGCAGCCCGGAGGGCGACCTCACGTGGGTCGACCGCGACCGCCTGGCGCAACTGCCCATGTTCGAGGGCGACCGGCTGTTCCTGCCCCTCGTGTTCGACGACGCGGTGCGCCAGTTCCACGGCGTCCTGCACTACGAGGGACGCCGCCTCGTGCGGCACCACATCGAGGTTCTCACGGACTGAACCGGCCACCCCCCGGGGTGGGATGTGCCCCCGAACGTCCCGAGAGGGTCGCGTCCCGTGGCGGCAGCGGACACGATGGCACTATCCGTGGACGCGTTCAATGCGCCCCGGCCAGCCGAGCCCGGCGCCATCCGGCGGCCGGAGCTCCCGACCGGAAGGCAGGAATCATCATGACCGCACGCATCGGAGGGCCCATCGTCCTGATCGTCATCGGCCTCGTGCTCAGGTACGCCGTCGCGGACCGCGTGAGCGGAGTCAACGTCCCGATGATCGGCCTGATCATCGCCGCCGCCGGCGTCCTGTGGCTGCTGCTGGAACTGCTCATCAACCGGCCTCGCAGCCAGGTCACCCGCGAGTCCACCACGGTGCGCGGCGCGACCCCCGCCGAGGACGAGCAGGTCGAGCGCGAAGTGCGCCGCGACGAGATCTGAGCCCGTGAGCGTCCGCCCCGGCCCTGAATCGTCCCCGACGGAATCGTGGCGCGAGAGGTTGCTGCGCTTGAATGGTGACAATGCGCGCGAACGAACTCAATCCCGCCGACCGTGAGCGGCTGCGGCACCTGCGTCGGATGAAGGCGCTGGCGCTGAGCCTGCTGATCCTCGCGGCGATCATCTATCTGGCGACCCTGCGGCTCGACCATGCCGGAGGGTGGGGATGGGTGAACACCGGGGCCGAGGCGGCGATGGTCGGCGCGATGGCCGACTGGTTCGCGGTCACGGCGCTGTTCCGCTACCCGCTGGGCCTGCGCATCCCCCACACCGCGATCGTGCCGACCAAGAAGGACGAGATCGCGGTCAGCCTGCAGGCGTTCTTCGCCGAGAACTTCCTCACCGAGGAGGTGGCCCGTGACCGGCTGGCGGCCGCGCACCTCGGCCTGCGTATCGGACGCTGGCTCGAGGACGAGGGGCACGCGGCACGGGTCGCGACCGAGTTCGCCCGGGTTGCCCGTGCCGGCCTTGTCCGGGTGGGCGACGACGACGTGCGCACGCTGGTCGACGACGTGATCATGCCCCGGCTGGTGCGCGAGCCGATGGCCGGCCTGGCCGGTGACGTGCTCGCAGGCGTCGTCGCCGACGGCGCGCACCGTGGCTTCGTCGACCTCGTGGCCCGCGAGGTGCACGGCTGGCTGCTGCGCCCCCCCGACAGCTTCAAGAAGATGGTCGCCAACCGGGCGCCGTGGTGGGCCCCCGGGGCCGTGAGCACCCGGGTGGTCGACTGGACCTACACCCAGGCCCTCGATTGGGCGCAGTCGATCCTCGACGATCCCGAGCATCCCACCCGGGCTTCGATCGACGACCTGCTGCTGCGGATCGCCGGCGACCTCCAGCACGATCCCGACGTGCAGCAGCGCGCCGAGGCGCTCAAGGCCCGGCTGCTCACCCACCCACAGCTCGGCGAGTCCGCGCTCAGCGTGTGGCGCAGCGTCCGCGAGAGTCTCACCGCCGCCCTCGACGACCCCGATTCCCGGTTGCACGGACGGTTCCGCCAGGCACTCACCGACCTCGGCTCGACCCTGGTCAGCGACGAGGCCCAGCGTGAACGCCTCGAGTCCCGGGTCGCCGACATCGTCGCGTTCTTCGTCAACACCTACGGCGGTGAGGTGTCGAGCATCATCACCCACACGATCCAGCGGTGGGACGGGCAGGAGGCCTCCCAGCGGATCGAACTCCATGTCGGCCGCGACCTGCAGTTCATCCGGATCAACGGCACCGTGGTCGGTTGCCTCGTCGGCCTGCTCATCCACGCCGTCACCGTGCTGCTGGGCTGACAGCAACCGCCGGTGATGGACGCGGAACGCCTCACGGATCCCGACGGGCAACGGGCCCTGGCCCTCGCGGCGCAGCAGTCGGACCCCGGCTCGCTGGCCGCGGCCGCGGCCCTGCGTCGGGAGGTCGACCCCGATCTCGCCGCGGCGGCCCTGACCCAGGTGGTGCTGCGGCGTCGGGCCCGAGCGAAGTTCGGAGCTGCAGCCGAAGGAATGCTGCTCACCGCCGACGGACTGGAACAGGCGACCCGCCCCGACGTCGCCACCTGGCGGGCGGAACGCTTCGCCGCCGCCGGTGTCCGACGGGTCATCGACCTCGGATGCGGGCTCGGGTCGGACGCCGTCGCGTTCTGCGAGGCCGGCCTCGAGGTCGTCGCGGTCGAGCACGACCCCACGACGGCGGCCTACGCGCGTCACAACCTGATCGGTCATGGCGCCACGGTGGTCACCGGCGACGCCCGGATGATCCTGCCCACCGTCATGGACCGGGCGGGCTCCGGGGAGGTGGGGGTCTACTGCGACCCCGCGCGGCGCACCGACCGGGGCCGCACCTGGCGGGTCGACCAGTTCAGCCCCCCGTGGGACTTCGTCGTGTCGCTGCTCGGTGGCTTTGACGCCGCGTGCATCAAGCTGGGCCCGGGCCTGCCGTTCGACCTCATCCCCGCCGGGGTCGAGGCCCGGTGGGTGAGCCACCGCGGCGACCCGGTCGAGGTGGGCTTGTGGCGACTGCCGGGGGTCGCAGGGGGTCGCGCTGTCACCCGGCTGCCCGACGCCGCCGATCTCGGCCCCGCGGAGCCGGCCGACCTGCCGGCCGGGGAACTCGGCGCCTTCGTCGTCGAGCCGGACGGCGCGCTGCTGCGAGCAGGGCTCGTGGCGCTCGCCCACCCGCACTGCCGCCGGGTCGCCCCCGGGGTCGGCTACCTCACCTGCGACCACCTCGCATCGGGGACGGCGGCCTCCGGCCTGTGGGGCACGGCCTTCGAGGTGCTCGAGGTGCTCGACCCGGGCGAACGGACGCTGCGCCGCTGGGTGCGCGAGAACGCGATCGGGACCCTCGAGATCAAGAAGCGGGCGGTCGACCTGGATCCGGCCCTCCTGCGTCGTCGGCTGAAGCCCGCGGGCCCACGAGCCGCCACCATCATCATCACCCCGACGGCGCGGGGGACCCGCGCCCTGGTGGTCCGCCGGATCGACCCGCCGGCGGGTGGGGGAGCGGGGTCGACGGACTCGCCCTGACTGGCACTCGGCTTGAACGAGTGCTAACGGCGGTATAGATTCAGCGTTGGCACTCTCAGCATGAGTGTGCCAACGGACGGGACGGCACCGCGACGACGCCCCGGCCGAGATCTGCACCCGCCGGAACACCGGCACGACCTGCACATCACCGTCGGACGCCGTCAGGGCGCACGATGACGAACTAGTCAGAAAGGGTTTTGACGTGGCAACCACGATCAAGCCGCTCGAGGACCGCGTCCTCGTCCAGCCTCTTGAAGCCGAGCAGACGACCGCCTCGGGTCTTGTCATCCCCGACACCGCCAAGGAGAAGCCGCAGGAGGGCAAGGTCATCGCGACCGGCCCCGGTCGTACCGACGACAACGGCAAGCGGATTCCGATGGACGTCGCCGTGGGCGACGTCGTGATCTTCTCCAAGTACGGCGGCACCGAGGTCAAGTACGACGGCAACGAGTACCTGCTCCTCAATGCCCGCGACATCCTCGCGGTAGTCACCAAGTAAGGAACCGACACATGCCGAAGATCCTTCAGTTCGACGAGCAGGCGCGGCGCTCCCTCGAGCGCGGTGTCGACATCCTCGCGAACACGGTGAAGGTGACGCTGGGCCCCAAGGGACGCTACGTC
>DAIESZ010000268.1 GCA_027346035.1 Propionibacteriaceae bacterium | reverse complement strand
CGGCGCGGCGCGCGACGCCGCGGTGCGGGCGGTGCTGGCGTCCGAGGGGGTCGCCTGGGTCGAGACCGGCAGTCCCTACGCCGTGACGCCCGGCCGGGTGCTCAACCGGGCCGGCGAGGGGTTCCAGGTGTTCACCCCCTTCTCGGCGGCCTGGCGCGAACACGGCTGGCGGGCACCGGCCGAGGAGCCCTCGGGCTTCGAGCCGGCCGAGGTTCCGAGTTCCGAGGGGGCGTGGGATCGGCTGGCGTCGGCGCTGGAGCAGCCCGGCATCCCCGACCTGCCGCCGGCGGGCGAGCACGCGGCGCTCGCCCGATGGCGCGGGTTCCTCGGCGAGGCGCTCGCCGAGTACGGGTCGCAGCGGGACCGGGCCGACCTCGACGCCACCTCGCGGATGTCGCCGTACCTGACGTTCGGCGTCGTGCACCCCCGGACGCTGCTCGCCGACCTCGAGGCGCGCGGTGGGCCGTCGGCCGACCGGCTGCGCACCGAGCTGGCCTGGCGGGAGTTCTACGCGGACGTGCTGGTGCGCCATCCCGACAGCCTGTGGAACGACCTCCGTCCGGGCCTGGAGTCGTTGAGCGACTGGGACGACACCGACCTCGTGGAGGCGTGGCGGCACGGTCGCACCGGTTATCCGTTCGTCGATGCGGGCATGCGCCAACTGCTCGCCAGGGGGTGGATGCACAATCGGGTGCGGATGGTCGTCGCCAGCTTCCTCACCAAGGACCTGCACACCCACTGGAGCCTCGGCGCCCGCTGGTTCCTCGGCCATCTCCTCGACGCCGACCTCGCGTCGAACAACCACGGCTGGCAGTGGGTCGCCGGCACCGGTACCGACGCGGCGCCCTACTTCCGGGTGTTCAACCCCGTGCTCCAGGGCAGGCGCTTCGACCCAGCCGGTGACTATGTGCGCCGGTGGGTTCCCGAGCTGGCTCACCTGCCCGGGGCCGAGGTCCACGAGCCGTGGCAGGCCGAGGGCGGCTACGCGCACGACTATCCCCGGCGGATCGTCGACCACGCCGAGGAGCGGCGGATCGCCCTGGCCCGCTACGCGGAGGTCCGGGGACGCTGAGCTGTCCGTCCCGGGGGGCCCGCGAGGTCCCAGTGTGCGGCCGGTGCCGGTGAGTCGGCGCCCCGGTTGCGCCCTCATGCGAAACGTGTCGGCGTCCGGGTCGTGCCGGCGGAGGATCCGGTCGATCCGGCGTACGAAACGGCTCGACAGCCCGACATGTCGTACGCCGCTGGCCAGGTCGTACGCCGCTCGAGACCCGACCCCGCGTCGCTCACCTCAGCGGACCCCGCGTCGTGCACCTCAGCGGTCCGCGCGTCGCTCACCTCAGCGGTTGAGCCGGGTGATCTCCGTCGACAGCGCGGTCGCGAAGCTCGTCCAGGCCGCATAGGAGCCGAGCGCGGCGCCCCGGGTCCAACCGGTGCGTGCCGCGCGTCGCGCCAGGTCGATCGAGGACGCCGCGAGCACCCCGGCACCGACCGCGCCGAGCCAGGGGCGACGGGCCCGGAAGAACAGCCCACTCCATCCGGCGTTCAGCACGAGGTTCACCGCCAGGGCGCGTTGGAAGGATCGGGCCTCCTCGCGTCGTCCGGACGCCTGCAGGTCGTGGATCGTGGCGGCGGACGAGGCGGTGATCAGCGCGTACAACGAGGTCCACACCACCGGGAACACCGTGTTCGGCGGATTCCACGAGGGCTTGCGCAACGAGCGGTACCACGCCCCGTCGGGGTCGGTGAGGAGCCCACCGACAGCCGCGGCGCCGACCACTCCGGCGCCGACGCCGACGAGCGTCCGGCCCCAGCCGGATCCCTCGGGGCGGTGGTCATCATCCGTGCGGATGTCGTTGTCGATCATGGTTCGTCTCCTCGGGTCGTCGCCCCTCCATGGTGTCCGGGGGCGGGGTCGGACAATTCCTCTTGCAAAGTGTACAAGCTTTGTATAAGCTTCTGGTCATGCTGGGGCGCAGGGAGGACAAGGACATGAGGATCGAGAGGATCGTCGACACGCCGACCGGGATCGAGCGTGTGTTCGCCTACCTGTCCGACTTCACGACCACCACCGAATGGGATCCGGGCACCGTCCGGACCGAACTGGTGAAGGGGTCGGGCGCCATGGGAAGCGTCTATCGCAACTCGAGTCGGTTCATGGGCAGGGAGAACGTCCTCGAGTACACCCTGGTCGCGCTGGATGCTCCGGGTTGCATCGAATTGCGCGGCACGGGGTCGCACCTCATCGCCCATGACTCCATGCGCCTCAGCTCCCGTCCTGACGGAGGAACCCGCGTCATCTACGCGGCCGACTTCCAGTTCGACGGGTGGCTCCGGTGGGTGGCGCCGGCCATGGCCCCCTTCTTCCGCAAGCTCGGCGACGACGCCCAGCACGGACTGAAGTCGTGCCTGGACGCGCTACCGCAGGACCTGCACACACCCCACCCCACAACCCGCTGACGGCGTCCCCGTTGTCACGAGAGGAGAACCCCATGAAGATCACGCGATTCATCGCCGCGATCGCGCTGGCTCTGGCCGGCCTGTTCGCGGCCGCGTCCCCGGCACACGCCGCCGGTGACGCGACGGTGTCGGTACTGCACGGCATCCCCGGCGCCACCGTCGACGTCTACGCCAACGGCTCGGAGCTCCTGAAGGACTTCGCGCCCGGCACCCTCACCAAGCCGATGATGCTTCCCGCCGGCACCTACGACCTCAAGGTCGTCAAGGCCGGGGCCGGCAAGGACGGCGCCGCGATCGTCGAAGCGAAGGGCGTGGTCGTCCCCGCCGGGGCGAACATCACCGTCGTCGCCCACCTCAGCGCTTCGGGTGCGCCGATGCTCACGCCCTACGTCAACGACACCTCCGCGTCGAGCAAGGGTGCCCGCCTCACCGTGCGCCACGTCGCTGCCGCACCGGCCGTCGATGTGCGCGCCAACAAGAGTGTCGTGTTCTCGAACCTCGTGAACCCCAAGGAGGCCAAGACCGACATCGCCCCGATGACCGTCAGCGCCGACGTGGTTCTGCACGGCACCAGCACCGTGGTGATCGGCCCTGCCAGCCTGAAGATCGCGTCGGGCATGAACACGATCGTCTACGCCTGGGGCAGCGCCCAGGACAAGAACCTCATGCTCGCCGTTCAGACGGTCGCATTGCACGGCGCGGCGCTCCCGGCCACGGGTGACCACGGGACTCCGGTCGCGGCGGGCGGTGCGTCGTCGGACATCGCCCTGTACGCCGCCGGCGGGCTGCTGGTGCTGGCCGGTCTCGTGTTCCTCTCGGCCAGGGTCGCCCGGCAGCGCGCCTGACGCCGCGGATCTCACCCGGTACCAACCGAACGTCCCCTCCCAGGGTGGGGCGGCCTTCCCCCGGGGCCGCCCCACCCGCCCTTGCCCGCAGGGCGTCCCACGCGCTCGTCCCCCCGGGTCCGGCATCCGATGAATCCGCGGGTCGCCGGCCCGCCTTCCCCACCACCAGGAGACCGACATGACCGCTCATCAGCTGACCGCCTGGGTGGTGCAGTACGCCATCGCCGCGGTGATCTTCCTCCTCCTCGACCTGACGTGGCTGGGCCGGATCGGCCGCCCGCTCTACCAGGCGCGGATGGGCCACCTCATGGCCGACCCGCCGAACGTCCCCGCCGCCGTCGCGTTCTACGCGATCTTCGTCGCCGGGCTCGTCTTCTTCGTGATCCACCCGGCCGCGG
Source organism: Propionibacteriaceae bacterium (assembly GCA_027346035.1). GTDB lineage: Bacteria > Actinomycetota > Actinomycetes > Propionibacteriales > Propionibacteriaceae > JAJYQH01. Next base: position 1,428 of record DAIESZ010000268.1, on the reverse strand, counting down.
CCGACGGCTCGTGGGTCCGTGCACTGGTGGTCGGGGCGTTCTTCGGGCTCGTCACCTATGCGACCTGGGATCTCACCAACCTCGCCGTCCTCAAGGACTTCCCGTCCTCGATCGTCCCGATCGACCTCGTGTGGGGGATCGTGCTCTCCGCGTTGGTCAGCGTGTTCACGACCCTCATCGTGCGGGCGCTGCCGGCTTGGGCCTCGGCGTCCGCGTGACCCCCGGACGCCGGCGCTGTCCACTTCGTGCGGGTCCACGGGTGCGAACCGGCCAGTGTCCGGTGGCGTGGGGTGGACGCCGTCCACTTCGTGCGGGTCCTCGGGTGCGAACCGGCCACTGTCCGGCGGCGTGGGGCCGAGCCCCGGCAGGATGGAGCTGTGACCCATACCAAGACCGAACCGTCCGAGCGGGCGTCCGACTGGGAGGTCGCCGGTCTCGACTGGCTCCGCGTGGCCGGTGGGGCAGCGGTCGTCCGGGTGCTCGCTCGGGACGCCCGCACGCTGCAGCTGGAAGCCCTGACTCCGACCGCGCCGAGCGCCGCCGCCGCCGAGGCGTTCGGACGCGGGCTGGCCGCCACCCACGCCGCCGGCGCACCGGCCTTCGGGGTCGGCCCTGACGGCTGGCGGGGCGACGGGCTCCAGGGGCCGGTCGACGGCCTCATCCCGCTGCCCCTCGCCGCCTTCGAGAAGTGGGGGGAGATGTACGCGTCCCTGCGCCTCGAACCCCTCGTCGAGCGGGCCGGATGCCGGTTCGCGTCCGATCAGCGGGCCGACCTCGACCGGGTCTGCTCTCGGCTCCGCGCCGGCGACTTCGACACCGGCGAGCGCCCCGCCCGGATCCACGGCGACCTCTGGAGCGGCAACCTCATGTGGACGCCGGACGGCTGCGTGCTCATCGATCCGATGGCGCATGCCGGCCACCGCGAGTCGGACCTCGCGACGCTCGCGCTGTTCGGCTGCCCCCACCTCGAGCGGATCCGGGCGGCCTACGACGAGACGGCACCGCTGGCCGACGGGTGGCGCGATCGGGTTCCGCTGATGCAGCTGCACCTCGTCCTGCTGCACGTCGTGCTCTTCGGCGGGGGCTACGTGACCGAGGCCGCGTCCATCGCCCGCCGGTTCCGGTAGCCCGGCCCCGAGGGGCCCGAGACCCCGTCCCGCCGCGCGGCCGCGGCCCGCGTCACCGGGGTGCGGCCTCAACCGAGGAATCGGCTGGAGCCGTGAGCCGGTCGAGCAACTCCAGCAGGTGCTGATACTCCTGGCCGGTGGCCCGGGTCATCCCGAGCTCGCAGGTGCGGTTGGACGATGCGTACGCGTCGTGGCCACCCTCCGTCACCTCGCGGGCCTGTGCCGCGGTCGCGGACGCCGTGAGCTCGGGGTGCAGCATGCCCCGGTCGCCGGCGAAGCCGCAGCAACCCCAGGTGTCAGG
>DAIESZ010000261.1 GCA_027346035.1 Propionibacteriaceae bacterium | reverse complement strand
GAAGACCCTCCGACGCCGCATCGCGGCGGGCGACCTTCCGGCCTACCGGTACGGCCCGAAGATGCTGCGCGTCGACCCCGACGACGTGGATCAGTTGATGAAGCCGCTCTTTGGCGGGCGGCCGCGGCGTTCCCATCTCGCTCACTGAACCGCGGTGGAGGCCCAGTGTGCGAGCCATGTCGCGTGCGCGAGGGCCCGTGGGCAGTGGCGTCTCGTTCGGCCCTTGCATACGCCGACGGAGCCGGTTCAGTTCGGGTGCTGACGGTTAGCGTTCCTTCCCTCGGGGCATCCCCTGACCTAGCAGGACGGACCGATGTCGACAGGCCGACTTGGGGGAGCGATCGTCAACGTGCCGACAGGGTCTTCATCGAGCGGGCGAGTTCGACCTGTCGGCTTGCGCCGGTCGACTGGTAGATCATCGCGGTTGCGGGTGTGGCGTGACCGAGGCGCCCCTGCAGGTCGGCGATCGTGGCGCCCGCGCGGGCGAACCACACGGCCCCGGTATGGCGCAGGTGGTGGAACTTGAGGTCGTCGCGTCCCGCTGCATGGCGAGCGTGGTGCCATGCGTTCTGGAAGCCCGAGGGGCGAAGGTTGCCGCCCCGTTCGGCCGGGAACAGGAGTGAGTTGGTGCCGCGCTCGACGTGGGCGGCGAGGTGGTCCTTGACCGCCTGGGTGAGGTGTGGTGGAAGGACGACGACACGCTTGCCCTCAGCGGTCTTGGGTTCGCCGATGACGACTTCGCCCCTGACCCAGACCACGCCGCGGCGCACGTGCAGGAAGACGAGTTCGTCGTCGCCGACCGTGACGAACTCGACGTCCCTGCGCCTGAGTTCGAACACTTCGCCGTAGCGCATGGCGCCCCAGCAGCCCAGAAGGACGGCCAGCTTCAGTCGTTCGGGCATGTTGGCCACGATGGTGGTGAGCTCCTCCTCGGAGGCGGTCACGGGGTCCTTCGCCCGCTTGACCCGGCCGGCCCCGTCGATCTGGCAGGGGTTCACTCTGATGGTCGGATACCGCTTGTCGGCGACTGCGGCGTTGAGAATGGTTCGAAGCAGGCTGTATGCCTTGGCGCGGGCGCGGGGTATTCGCCTGGCGCCCATCCGGCGGTGCCACTTGTTGATCTTCTCCGGGGTGAGATCGTCCAGGTGCATGGTTCCGAACTCGGGGGCGAGGTGGTTCTTCAGAAGCAGGCCGTACTCCTTACTTGAGGAGGGCCGCAGGGCGCCCTTGTCGTCGGGGTCCAGGGCCCGGCGATCCGCGAGCCACTCGGTGGCGAACTCGCCGAAGGTGACAGCCGAGGTGTCTCCGCCCGTGTGGGAGTCCTCGCTCTCCCGGCGTTCGGGCGGCACCCAGACTCCGAGCTTCACGGCGCGGGCCTCCTGGCCCAGCCAGCCCTCGGCGAGGTACTTCGCGGGGAAGGTATCCGGGGCGCGGTAGACGCGTCCTCCCATCGTGTACGCGGCCTGGAAGTACCCGGACGGCAGCTTCCTGATGCGTCCGAACCCCCGCCGTGCGGCGCCCTTTTCGGGCCCGTGCGTGCCTTGGTTCGACGCGCGCGTCTCACTCATTCGTGCAACATACGTGCAACATAGGCGGTTGCGCAAGGCCTCTTGTGACCATCAGTGTCCCTGTGGACCAGCTGATTTGGAGAGTGAAATACCTTGTCAAAAGCATATCGCTCCGGCCCCTACGATCTGAGCCAGATTGTCATGGAGAGGTTCAACTCCTCTCTCGCGCACAACCCGGAACCCCGTTCTGACCAGGGTGAACAACCCTTGGTCGGGCTGGGTTTTCGCTTGCGTGCAACATAGAGAGCGACGATCTGGGCTGATGGGGCGCGCCTTGGCGGTCGCAGCTGACCTCGAACCCTCGAGGCCCCAAGCTGACGAACATCGGCCTTCGGGAGGAGCTTCGCGCTCGGTGGACGTCGCGTCGACGAGTGTCGCGACCGCAGCGCCGCTGGACGTGCTGGCCCAGTGCCTGGGGAGCGTGCGGTCTTCGACGTCGGGGGCCGTTTCGACAGTGGTGTCATCTCGTCGACGGTGCGGCGCGTGTCGATCGAGTCGCGGGCCGGCGGTCGGTCGGGTGGGTGGTGCGGCTCAACGTGGGGGTCCTCGGGGAGGGGGCAGGTCATGTGGGGAGTCGATGCCCATGGCGGGCTGAAGGTGCTTCCTGTGTTGGCGCCGGTGGGAGGGCGAGCCACAGGTGACGGGGGTCGTCGCGCTTGAGGCGATGGGCTATGGGACGGGGTGGAACTCGACCCGGTACACGAGGGTGTCGTCGTCGATCGGTCCGGAGTGCGCGGCACGACGCCTCAAGGACTCCAGACCCGCCTCGCCGGAGCGGCGGAGGTCGTCGGCATCGATCGAGGAGAAGGGGACCAACTCGATCGCGTCGACCTCGATCGTGCCCATTCCGACCCGGTAATGGTGCCCGGGAACGACCTTTGGCGTGCGCCACAGTCGGAAGGACACGGTGATGTCTCCCGACAGCACGCCGTCTCGCAGTTCCTCGCTGAAGTCCACGCTCCAAAGCTAACTCCGACCCGAACGATTCCGACCTGAGCCTCGACAGCGCCCTGGGCGTTCCGATGCCGGTGGCGGGTGCGAGAGTCCTGCTCGTGGGCGCGGCCACGTGAGGGGCATGCGCCACCCTTGGCCCGACGGCTGGTGGCGATCGTGGAGAACGATCTCCCGCGGATGGTGCGGGGGTCGTTGCTAGGCGTGCGAGCGCCGGGGCCGACGGCGTGCGGTGGCCGGAAAGGGAGGCGAGGATGGCCACCGTGAGCGTGCGGTACATCGTGGACAACGTCGACGATGCGAGCTGCTTCTATCGCGATCATCTCGGCTTCGTCGTGCAGATGCATCCCGCGCGCACGTTCGCGATGCTCGGCCGGGGCGACCTTCGCCTCGTCCTCAGCGCCCCGAGCTCCGAGGGCAGGGGCGGGGGCGGCCAGATCCTGCCCGACGGTTCACGGCCCGCGCCGGGCGGATGGAACCGGTTCATGATCGAGGTGGACGACCTCGAGGCGCTCGTGGCCAGGCTGGGCGGACTCGGTGTTCGGTCTCGCGGTCCGATCATCGAAGGGGTAGGCGGCAGGCAGGCGATCGTGGACGACCCCTCCGGGAACCCGGTCGAGCTGTTCATGCCCACCCGCGACGAGGCGCGTCTCGGGCAGCCTGACGGCATCGGCGGTACGGACTGAGACAGTCGACTCGCGGCACGAGCGCCCCGGAGGGCGACGGGCCCGGGCGGGAGGGACCGGTGGGAGCTCGAGCAGTTGCTGACTCACGCCCGACACCGGGTCGGTGACGAGGCGGGTGGGGTCTCAGGGAGGCTCAAGCCGCCCGCGACCCGGCCCGGGAGACTCGCGCGGGACTGTTGCGGACTAGCCGCGGCCGGTTAGGTTACGCGTATGTCGGGCCCGTGGCCGTTCGTGGGGCGGCGAGCCGAGTTGGACCGCGCGATCAAGGCTGCGCGGGCCGGTCTCGGCGTCCTCGTGCTGGGGGAGGGCGGCGTCGGGAAGACCGCCTTCGTGCAGACCCTGGCTGGTCGCCTCGCCGGGCACGGGACGACGCCGACTCACGTCGCGGGGCACGAGCTGACCGCCAACACGCCCTTCGCCGTTCTGGCCGGAGCCTTCGGCGAGCCCGGCGGCCGGAAGGAGCCGGAGACAACCGCCCAAGTCGTCCGGCGTGTGTTGCGGGAGCTCGGAGCGCATGCCCTCGACCGCCCCATTCTCATCGTCGATGATCTTCCATTGGTCGACGAGCATTCGGCGGGTGTGATCTTCGAGCTCGCCCGGGCACACCGCGTGGTGGTGCTCGCGACGGCGCAGGAGCAGCCACTGCCCGAGGGTGGACGCAGGTTGTGGCAGGAAGGTTTCGTTGAACGGATCGAACTTGCCGGCTTCACCACCGACGAGGTGGCCGAGTATCTGGAGGGAGGCCTCGGGGGACCGGTCGACGTCGCGACCGTTCGCGCCTTCGCCCAGCGCTCGCAGGGCAATCCGCTGATGTTGCACGAGTTGGTGGCAGCGGCCCTCGAGTCAGGGGCTCTCGTCCACCGCTCGGCCTGGACGCTGGGGGGTGCGGCGCCGGTCGGAAGCGGCGCGCGGGACCTGGTCGGACGCCGCCTCGCCGGCGTCCAGGGGGCTCACCGTCGGGCACTCGAACTCGTCGCCGCAACCGAACCGATCGCCTTGTCGATCCTGGTGCACAGCGTGGACCCGATCGTCCTGGACGCGCTGGAAACCGAGCACCTCATCACCGTCCGCCCGGGGATGACCGGTCCCGAGGTCACGAGCGCCCATCCCCTTCACGGCGAGATCCTGCGCACGACCATGCCGGCGGTGCGCCTGCGACGTTACCGGATGGACCTGGCCCAGCAGATCGAGGCGGCGCCCGGGGCCCGGGCGTCCGACCTGGTACGGGCCGCACTCTGGCGGCTGGAGGACGGGCAGCCGCAGGATGTTCACCGCCTGCTCACGGCCGCGAGGGCGGCTCGAGCGATCAGCCTGGCGACCGCCGAGCGCCTGGCGCGTCAGGCCGTCGAGTCCGGTGGGGGTGTCGAGGCGACGGTGCTGCTGGCCGAAGTCCTCACCCACAGTGGTCGCCGAGATGAGGCCGCGAAGCTGACCGGACAGCTGCCGCCGGAGTCGCTCACTCCGGCGGATCGCGAGGCCCTCGTCTACTGTGCGGCGATGGGTGAGGGGCTGACCGCGGGGGACGCCGCACGAGGGGTCGACGTCGTCGAAAGGGCGCTGGCTGGAGACCGGTCCGCCTCGAGCCAACTGCGCGCCCTGCACGTCTCACTGCTCGCGCTCGACGCCCGACACGCCGAGGCGCTCGACAGGGGACGCGATCTGGTCGACGACGAGCAGGCGGAGCCACCGGTTCGAGCGTTGGCGGCAGTGGGTGTCGTGGGGGCCGAGTACTGGCAGGGGAGGCTGCGACGGGCCATCTCGGACGCGGACCGGTTGGCGCCGGTGCTGCGCGCTGCCCGCGACACGGTGCCCTACGGCGAGTGCTCGGTCGAGCTCATCGCCGCCTGCGCCGAACTCGACCTCGCCCAGTTCGACGACGCGATCCGGCGGGCGGAGTCGATGCGTCGCCAGGCGATGGCCGACAACGATCCTTTCGCGCTTCCGCGCAGTGAGTACGTCATGGGTCGGGTCGACCAGTTCTGCGGACGTGGCCGGACGGCCGTGCACCGTTTCCGCAGATGCGTCGCGTCCCTCACCCTGTTCGACCAGTTCACCCAGCGCTACCTGTGGGGTGTGCTCGCTCGGGCCGCTGCCGAGGCGGGAGACCTTGACGGGGCCGAGCGGGCCCTCGAGCAGGGGACCAAGGGCACGGTGCTCAGGGCGTACCAGCCCGAATGGGAGCAGGCCCGCGCCGCGGTGTTGGCGGGTCGGCTCAACCTCGCTGCCGCCGCGGACCGGGCCACCTGGGCCGCCAGCCTGGCCATCGAGCACGGGCAGTGGACCTCGGCCGTGTTCGCGTATCACGACGCCGCCCGGTACGGCGCCGCCCGTGCGGTGCTGCCGGCGATGCTCCGGGTGCAAGCAGTCGACGGGCCGCTCGCCACCTGTCTGGTGACCCACGTCGAGGCGCTGGCGAGCGGGGACGCCGACACGTTGGATGCCGTCGCCCTGCGGTGCCAGGCGTTGGGTGCACTGGCCCTCGCCCGCGAGGTGGCCGCTGAGGCGGCATTCAGGCATGCGCGCGAGGGCGACCAGCGCGCGGCCCGGGCGAGCGGCGTCCGGGTCGCCAGCCTGAACGAACGGGTCGAGACCCCATTGGCCCCATGGCTGGTGGGAGCCGTCACGGTCGGTCCACAACTCACCCCGCGGGAACGCCAGGTCGCCCTGCTGGCGTTGCGGGGACGCTCCGACAAGGAGATCGCCGGGGAACTGGGCATTTCGGCGCGAACCGTCTCGACCCACCTGTCCAGGTGCTACAGCAAGCTCGGGGTCCAGGGTCGCGGCCAACTGGGCAACAGCCCCGTGCTGGGCAAGGTCGGATCATGACGATTGGCGGGCGTCAGCCGGTCTGCTGATTGTTCGTCAGCGTGAACGTGAAGTGCGATGGGCCGTTGCTGTAGCAGAAGCCGTCGTGCTCGATGTCGAGGCTCGACGTGACGGAGGCTCCGGCCGCGAGCTGGAGCGGGGCGGCGAGCGACTTGCTCGTCTGCTCGTCGCCGCTCCCGTCGTCGTACATGACGCCGGCGAGGTCGATCATCACGGTGCTCCCGTCCTGGAGGAGTGCCGCGGTGAAGGTGTAGGTGATGTGGAAGTAGCCGCCCCCGCTGTAGTCGTAGGTGTAGGCGATCGTGTCCGTCTGCTGGCCCGGGGTCACGTAGAGAGCCCGGTGGAACGGCCCCGACGGCCGGCTGCCGTGCGTGTTCGCCGGGTTGCAGTCGCCATGGGTGCAGTCCACCTGGTAGGCAACGTCGATCCGGCGGAAGAGGCTGGACGCGGGACTGATTTCGAGGTCCTGGTGGGCGTTCGCGTTGTTGTCCGCCGTGAGAGTGAAGGCCAGCCCCTGGTCGTTGCTGAACTCCACGGACGCCGAGTTCACCGTGATCGTCGCGCTCGCCTTGAGCGAGTAGGAGCCCAGCGGGACGCTGGACAGCGTGTAACTGCCGTCGGGGCCGGTCTGGGCGAACATCCCCGCGACGTTGAGGTTGGCCCACACCATCGCGCCCGGCACGGGGGCACCCGTGTCGCTGCGGGTCACGCGTCCGGAGATGGTGCCGTGGGTCGTGACCCGGACCCAGTGGCTGGGCGTGTACTGGTCCGTGTGCGCCGGCAGGTACTGCAGGGGCTCGGCGAAGCCGAAGTACGGTGGGCTCCACAGCATGATGTTGTCGGGGCTGATCGCGTTGCCGACGCCCGGGTTCTGCCAATTGTCCGATCCGACCATGGTGGGATCGCCGAACGCGAAGCAGTTGAGCAGCTGGTCGGCGATGGGGCCGACGATGGCGTCGCTGACGCCGGGCAGGGTTCCCAGGCCCAGTTCCTTGTCCAGTGCCTGCTGCATGAACAGGTTGTAGAGAGCCTGACCGCCCGCTCGCCGCACGTCCTCGGAGTAGAAGACGAGCCCGTCCGGCGTGGGGTCGCTCGGGTCCGGCGACACGACGGCCTCCCCGGTCGCCCGCGCGGCGGCGGTGAAGTCCGAGAGGGACTCGTTCGGATGCGTCGACACGCAGGGGATGCCTGCCTGCTTCATCGACATCCACACGAACGCCGAGCAGACGGCGGGTACCAGCCCCTGCGCCCAGCCCGCCTCCGCCGGTGCCGGATCGGTGAACCCCGCCGAGATCGCGGCCTTCGTGTAGTTGTAGAAGGAGTAGTAGCACTTGCCGAGCGCGAGCTGCTGGCCCGGCGAGGTCCCGGCCGGCTGGTTGAACGACGACGCGTAGCGGGCACCCTTCGATCGCGCGATGTCGGCCGCCGCGCGCAGCAGCGAACGCGCCATCGCCTCGTTCTCCGGCAGCGGCTTGACGACGACCGGGTGGACCAACTGCTGCGGATTGCCCCGGTCGTCGAAATTGAACGAGGTCTCGGTATAGGTCTTGCCCTCGGGCGCGGTCCAGGGTACGGGTGTGGTCGCCTCGTCCACTGTCTGGGTGATGCTCCCCGGCCAGCCGTAGTCGAGGAAGTCCGGCTTGATCTGGGTGGGGATGCCGGCGACGTCGGTGTCGAGGTTGGCCGCCACCCGGTCGACGGACGCGGTGCAGTGGGTGATCTCGTAGAAGTTGGCCGTCATGATCCCGGAGTGCCCGTGGTGCTGCGGCGGCGTCAGCGCCGAGAACATCGCCGCGATGAGGTCGCCGTCGCCGGTCGGGGCCGGTGACAGGATGACGTCGCCGGCCTGCGCGTTCTGGAAGGCAGCCGGGATCGTGACCGTCTGCGAGGGCCCGCTGGACAGCTGGCAGACGAGCTGCTGAGCCGCCGCGGCGGCGGCATCCGCGTCCGAGATGTCATCGGGGAAGCACACCGCCCCTTCGGCGACCGGAGGTGCGTTCGTCGGGTCGATGCGCAGGTTCCTCACCATGGGCGTCGTGCCGAGGTTCAACGTGGGAACAACCCCGGAGATCCCCGGACCGAGCATCCGAGGGCGTATCGCCCGGGCGGAGATGGTGGGTTGCGGCTGGTTCGTGGCCGCGCTCGGCAGGGACGCCGCCGTGATGGTGGAGAGTCCGGCTGCGATGGCGGCGCCGGCCAGGTCCAGGGTCGCTGGCGAGTGCGCGTCGGTCGCGATCGGGACGCTGATGGTGCGGGTGGCGTCGTCCGGTGCCGAGGCGGCCCCCTCGACCGGCCCGGGGCCGATCCGCAGGTGGTTCACGGCCTGCGCGGCCGCTGTGAGGTTCCAGATCGGAGGCGGGGCCTGCCACCTCGAGGCCGCCAGGCCGGAGTCGGTGGCCGAGATGCGGAAGACCACCGAGAACCGGACGGGCGTGCCGTCGGCCATCGCTCCCGAGTAGTACAGCCAGAAGGCGTTCGCGGGCGTGCCGTCCAGATGCACCTCGCTGAACGCGACGAGGCTTCCCAGCGCTGACGCCGACCGGGCCGCAATCGTCTGCGGGTTGGACATCTTGCGGAACTGCGGGGCCGCCGGAATCACGCCCGGCGCGTCACTCAGGGGGACCACGGCCATGGCGTCCAGGGTCATCGCCTGGGCCTCCAGATTGTGCACGACCATCGAGGCGTTCAAAGCGTTGAGCGGAACCTGCATTCCGAGCACCCCGGGGATCGTCGCGACCGGCGCGTAGGTCGGCGCGCCGGTGATGGGGGGCACGACGGTTCCGAGCCGGCGACAGATCCCGTACGTGGAGTGGAGCACGATCGTCCGGCGCACGGTGACGTTGTCGTGGCTGGCCGTGCACGCCACCTCGAAGTAGTGCTCGACCGCGGCGGGGTCGATGGCGTGGAGGAAGTCGTGGGTGACAGTCGGGTCGGTGGTGGTCTGGGGAGCCGTGCCGTCACCGAAGTCCCACACGTAGGACGTCGTTGGCGTTCGTGGGACGACCGGGCCCGGGGCCAGCACGGTCCCGGTGATGATCTCGCTGGGAACGGGGCGGACGGCGGACGCCCGTCCGGGGGACGGCGCGGTGGTCGTGGGACCGCCTGCCCGGCCGGGGGGAGCCTGCATCTCGGCGACCGTCGCGGTCACGGGGACGCCTGCCCGGGACCGCGGCGTCCCGAGGCTGAACGTCCCCAGGTACGGCCGGCCGGGAATGATCGAGGCGCGAATGATCGGCAGCTCGGTGGTCGACGGCGGCGCCAGGGTGAACAGCGTCGGGCTCCCCGTGATGACGACCTGGGCGGACGCCGTCTCGAACAGGGAACCGGTGGAGGCGATGACCGACAGCGTCCGGGTGCCGGGCGTCGCATACTGCTCCCAGCGGGAGGCGCCGGGAACGCCCTGGACCGTGACGTACACCCCCGGATCGTCGATGGCCTTGCCAAGAGTGTTGAGGACCTGGAGGTGGACCGGTCCCCCCGGGGCGGCGATCGCCGGCTCGACACTGACGCTACCGATGATGGTGCCGTAGAACGTCGCCCGGACCGTGATCTGCTGGACGCCGGTCACACCGGTGACCGACACCGTGCCCTGCCACGGCCCCGGAGACACCGAAGCCCCCGAGGGAACCAGGAGCTGGAGCGTCACCTGGGCGACGTTCCCCGCCGATTGGACCGACGCCGTGAGATACGGTCCTCCGCCGGTGACTGACACGCTCGCCTGCGTGGCCGGTGACTGGAGGTCGTAGGACCCGGTCGCCGAGACGGGGATCCCGGAGTAGGCAGGCCCCAGGTCGAAGGTCCCTGTCGGGGGCCTTGGACCTGGGGGTTGGGGGTTCGGATCGGGACGAGGATTCATCGGACGGGGAAGGTGCAGGGGCCGTGAGGGCAGGGACTCGAAGCTTCCGGCTGTCATTCCCCCACTGAACCCTCGGGGGATCGGCGGCGCATCCGTAGTGACTACGTACGCCGACCCCCTTGTGGCCCCTCAGGCGGTCTTCGCGAGTGCCGGTGCGATGATCTGCTCGACCTCGTCCGCCGGCGACGTGAGCAATCGCTCGCAGGCCCCTTTCTGCTGAAGCAGTCCGAGCATGCTGGCGAGCAGCTTGACCTGCTTCTTGCCGCCGGTGATGCTCGTCAGGCACGCACCGGTTGTTCGCTGCCCGGTGGACATCGCCGCCATCCAGGCCACCAGGGGCACCGAGATGGCGAGGGCATGGCGGAAGTAGACGTCGGCCACCGGGCGTCACCACGGCATGATGAAGACGGCATGATGAAATCGAGCCATTGTTGGACCATTCGTGCACCCCCGCCGCTGCGGTCTCGAGTTCTCCCTCGTTGACCTACATGTGCTTGTCGTCCATGCGGGATCTGGTTGTGGGTGTGCGGTGACGTGGGTCGCGCTGGCGTGACGCCTCGGCCCGGGGCGTGGGTTCGGCGGCTGCGGCTACGGCGTTGGTGTGATCACGCGTTGTGGTGCGTATTACAGGTCCATGGTGTCGTGGTGGCCGAACCAGCTCAGTGTCAGCTGCCAGCACCCCGGCCGCGGCAGGTTGATGTAGGACGGTCCGGGGCCGCCGATGACCTGCCGCTGCACGGTGAGGTTGCTGCCGGGCAGGTGCGCGGTGATTTCCAGGTCGCCGTGGTGCGGCGCGGTCGGGTCACCTTCGGCGGGGGCCGGTTTGGAGACCCACAACACCTTGTTGTTGTGGTCGGTGGCCGGCGGCGCCGTCAGGGGGTTGCCGAACAACACCGCCAGCATCATCCCCCGGTTGCTGAGCTCGTGCAGGACGGGGATGTCCGGCGGGGAGAAGCCGCTGCGCGCCCAGGTGGGCAGGGGTGTGGTCACTGGTGCGCCGCACGTCGCCGGGCCGCTTGCCGCAACCGGCCCGGGGGACCGGGTCACAGCCCACCAGATGACGACCGCGGCAACGATCGCAAGCGTGGAGCCGGCGACCGCGGCGCGTCGGGTGCGGCGCCGGCGGGTGCCACGCCTGACCCGCTCGACCAGGTCGAGCGGCGTGGCCTGCTCGGCGACCTGGCGCAGGGCGTCACCGAGCAGGTGGTGGCCATGGTCGGATACCTCGCCGTCCACGAGTGCCGCGAGGTCCGGTGCGGTGTCGCGGAGCCGGCGCAACGCGAGATTGGTGTCGTTCGTGACGGTGTCCCGGCTGCAGCACAGCACCTGGGCGGTGTGCTCGACGCTGAGGTCGTCGGAGAAGCGCAACACCAGCACCGCGCGCTGGCGAGGCGTCAGGCGCGACAGCGCCTGCGGCAAACCCAGCCTCGGGTCCACCGTCGAGGACGGTTCCGGCCCGGCCCGTTCGGGCTTGTCGGTGTCGAGCCGCTCACCCGGCCGTCGGTTCCGCCACCGGCTGACCTGTCGCCGATGCATCACCCGCCGCGCGTAGGCCCGTCCACCGGCCGGGCTCCGCACCCGCCACCACGCCACGGCGGTGCATAGCGTCGCCTGCACGAGATCTTCCGCGCTGTGCTGGT
>DAIESZ010000171.1 GCA_027346035.1 Propionibacteriaceae bacterium | reverse complement strand
GGGGTGTTGCCGGCGTCCGAGGTGGTTCGGGTGGACGCCGCCGCCGGAGCGGCACGCGTGGTCTTCCACGCCGGGGACCCCGACACCGCCCTCGATCTCGACCTCACCGTCGAGATGCTGCCGACCGGCCTGGTGCGGACGCGCGCGCGACTCAGCAACGCCGGCGCCGACGGTTACCACCTCGAAGGGCTCGTGATCGCCCTTCCGGTGCCCGCCCGCGCCGGAGAGCTGCTTGACCTCGTGGGCCGGTGGGGCAAGGAGCGGGTGCCCCAGCGCCTGCCGATGGTGATGGGCGCGCACGTCCGCGAGGGACGGCACGGCCGGACCGGGGCCGACGCGGCCTCCGTGGTCCATCTCGGCGAGCCCGGCTTCGGCTTCGCCGCTGGCGAGATCTGGAGCGCACACACGGCGTGGAGCGGCAACCATGTCACCTACGCCGAGAGGGTGCTCACCGGCGAGCAGGTGCTGGGCGGCGGTGAGCTGCTGCTCCCGGGTGAGGTCGTTCTGGACGCCGGTGACGCCTACGAATCGCCGTGGATCTACTTCAACCACGGCACGGGCCTCGACGAGATCGCGGCCCACCACCACGCGCTGCTCCGCGGCCGTGAGCCCCGTGTCGACGCCTCCCGTCCCGTCACGCTCAACGTGTGGGAGGCCGTCTACTTCGATCACGACGCCGCCCGCCTCATCGACCTCGCCGAGCGGGCGGCCGACCTGGGCGTCGAACGCTACGTGCTCGATGACGGGTGGTTCGGGTCGCGCCGCGACGATCGTTCGGGTCTCGGTGACTGGTTCGTGAGCCCGGACCTGTGGCCTGACGGGCTGCATCCGCTCGTCGACGCCGTCACCGGACTGGGCATGCAGTTCGGCCTCTGGTTCGAGCCCGAGATGGTCAACCCCGACTCCGACCTCGCCCGCGCCCATCCGGAATGGGTGATGCAGGTGCCGGGGCGGATGCCGCTGACGTCGCGGCACCAGTGGGTGCTCAACATCGGGATCCCGGAGGCCTACGCGCACGTGCGCGACCAGATGATGGCGATCCTCGGCGAGTACGACATCGGCTACATCAAGTGGGACCACAACCGTGACCTTCTCGACGCCGGAACGGCGCCGGACGGACGGCCGGGGGTGCACGAGCAGACGCTCGCGTTCTATCGGCTGGTCGACGAGCTCAAGGCGGCGCACCCCGGGCTGGAAATCGAATCGTGCAGCTCCGGCGGCGCCCGGATCGACCTGGAGGTCATGCAGCACTGCGACCGCGTGTGGGTGAGCGACAACATCGATCCCACCGACCGTCAGCAGATGCTGCGCTGGACCGCCCAGCTGCTGCCCCCCGAGATGCTCGGCTCGCACATCGCGTCCGGGGCGTCGCACACCACCGGACGCCACCACGACATCGACTACCGCGCGGCGACGGCGGTGTTCGGGCACCTCGGCATCGAGTGGGACCTCGCCCAGGCGACACCGCACGAACTCGAGCGCCTCGGCGAATGGATCCGCTGGTACAAACAGAACAGGGGCGTGCTGAACGACGGCCGGCTCGTCCGGGTCGATCTGCAGCAGCCGGGCGCCTACCTGCACGGCGTGGTGACACCCCAGAGGGCGATCTACGGGTTCACGCTGCTGGAGCTTGCGCCCACCTGGAGCATCGGCATGCTCCCGTTGCCCGGGCTCGATCCCGACGCCGGCTACCGCGTGTCCGAACTCGGCCTCACGCTGCCCCGGGGCGAGCATCCGGGCACTCCTGTCGTGCTCACCGGACGCCAGCTGGCCACCCTGGGCGTGCGGGCCCCCGACGTGCTGCCCGAGCGAACCAGGATCTTCGTGGCCGAGCGGCTGTGATCTCCCGGAGTCAGTGCATCCGGAAGTCGTAGGCGGCTGGCAGCGGCTCGGCCTTGCCCGCCGCGGCCTGGTAGTCGAGCCACATATCGGCGAGGCTGTCCTCGCCCTCGCGGAGGTCGGGCACCTCGAGGATTCCCCCGTCGAGGATGGCTCCGGCCCGGTCGGGGTCACCGGTGAGCACCGCCCCCCGCGCCTCGGCGAGCCGGACGCGGGGAACCCTCCGGGTGGCCTCGTCGAGACCGTCGATGAGGGCGAGCATGTCGGCACCGCGACGGGCATCGTGGAGCGCGTCGAGTGCCTCCAGCAGCAGCGGCACGCCGCCGTGGTCGCGCCAGGCGCGCACGAGCAGGTCGCCGCGCTCGGGTTGCGGTGACAGGTGCGCGAGCGCCCGCAGCGCCTGCCACGAGGGACGATCGGCCAGCGAGTCCCGTAGCAGCTGCTCGGCAGCCTGCCGGTGACCGTCGGCGAGCGCGATCCGGGCCGCGAGGTAGCGCTCTCGCCATCCGGTGGCCGTGGCCAGCAGCGTCCGCCACGGTTCACCCGTGATCGGTGGCGGCAGCGTTCCCACGGCCGGCAGGGCCCCGGTGTGCAGCAGGCCGAGCCACGGGTGCTGATCGGCCGCCAGCGTCGATGCCGGGAAGGGTGTGCCGGTGGCCGGACGGGCGTCGGCCTCCATCTGGAGGGCTCCCCACCCGGACGCCGTGGCGACCACCATCGGCTCCTGGTCCCGCAGCGCCGCGAACTGCGCATCGACCTCGTCGAGCGCATCGGCGCCGATCATGGCGTCGACGGAGCGGTGGCCCGCGTCCACCGCCCGGTTCCATTCGCCGTGGGCGTCACCGCCCGGGCAGGCGAGGCCGTAGGCCTCGGTCCACTCCCATACCTGCCCCGCGGGCAGCGGCAGATGCTCCAACTGGGTGCTCGCAAGTCCGGCCTGGATCTCGAGGTAGTCACCGCCCCGTGGCGAGAGCCAGCGCTGCCACCGGCGTCCGCCCGCACCGGTGCCCCAGCGAAACAGCTTGCGGCCGGGCAACCGGGGCGTGGAGACCTGCCCGAGGCCGGTGCCGTCCGCACCGACCGCGACGATCCAGGGACGTCCGGCGATCCGGAAGAAGTGGTCGGCCGCGCCCTCGAGGACTCCGGGGCGCGTGGCATCGGGCGCGCCGGGCACCGGCACCAACTCCAGCAGCGAGCGTTCGTCGTAGTGCCAGGCCTCGTCTGCGGGCACGAGCACGCGCGACTCGGGTTCGAGCGGCACGGCGGTGTTCGACCACCAGTACACCGGCACCGTCGCGGAGGTGCGGTTGTGCACCACCGGGTGGACGAGCAGCACGCCGTCGACGACCATGACATCGATCCGCCAGATGATGCCGAGCATCCGCTCGTACTCCCACAGCCGCAGCACCTCGCCGTGCTGGCCCGGGCCGGACACCACGCCCGCGAAGACGGGCGAGCACGTGAGCGGCCAGTGGCCGGTGAAGCCCAGGTTCCATTCGGTGCCGCCCGCGAACCACGCGTTGCGCAGGGCGAGGTGTCCGATCATCAAGGGCTCGGGCCGGTGCAGCAGTTCTCGGCCGTCGACCACCAGACTCCACAGCCGCCCGCCGAGGTCGAGCAGGAACGTCGCGCTCGTCCGCTGGTCGCCGACCGTGACGGTGCGGAGCACGTGCGGTCCCACCTCGCGGGAATAGCCCGCCTGGCGATCGTAGGGCAGCACGGTCGGATACCGGGCCACGGCCCCGCCGCCCAGCCGCTCCAGGTCGGACGCCGGAACGCTCACCGCGCCGCCGGCGTCGAGGATCGGCAACCCGTCTCCCCCACCGGGGAGAGCGCCCTGCACCGTGATCTCACCGAACTCCACACGCATGGCCTCACCGTAGGTGACTACGGCCCCGACCGGCGGCGAGCCCGGATATCGCGCAATCGGTCTGATCAGCAGCCGATGAGGCGCTGGGCCAGGTAACCCTGCACCTGGTCGAGGGCCACCCGCTCCTGAGCCATCGTGTCGCGGTCGCGGATGGTCACGGCGTTGTCCTCGAGGGTGTCGAAGTCGACCGTGATGCAGAACGGCGTGCCGATCTCGTCCTGACGCCGGTAGCGCTTGCCGATGGCCTGGGCGTCGTCGAAGTCGACGTTCCAGTACCGGCGCAGTTCAGCGGCCAGGTCGCGGGCCTTCGGAGACAGGGCCTCGTTGCGCGACAGCGGCAACACCGCGGCCTTGACCGGCGACAACCGGTGGTCCAGACGCAGGACGGTGCGCTTGTCGACCCCGCCCTTGGTGTTCGGTGCCTCGTCCTCGGCGTAGGCGTCGACGAGGAACGCCATCAGCGAGCGGGTGAGACCTGCGGCCGGCTCGATGACGTAAGGCATGTACCGCTGGCCGGTTGCCTGGTCGAAGTACGACAGGTCGGTGCCCGAGTGCTGGCTGTGCGTGGTCAGGTCGAAGTCGGTGCGGTTCGCGATGCCCTCGAGCTCACCCCACTCGCTGCCGGCGAAGCCGAAGCGGTACTCGATGTCGACCGTGCGCTTCGAGTAGTGGGACAGCTTCTCCTTCGGATGCTCGTAGTGACGCAGGTTGTCGCGCTCGATGCCGAGGTTGACGTACCAGTCGGTGCGGGCGTCGATCCAGTACTGGTGCCAGTTCTCGTCGCTGCCCGGCTCGACGAAGAACTCCATCTCCATCTGCTCGAACTCGCGCGTGCGGAAGATGAAGTTGCCGGGGGTGATCTCGTTGCGGAAGCTCTTGCCGGTCTGGGCGATGCCGAAGGGCGGCTTCTGCCGGGTGGCGTTGAGCACCTGCTTGAAGTTGATGAAGATGCCCTGTGCGGTCTCGGGACGCAGGTAGTGCAGGCCCGACTCGTCCTCGATGACGCCCAGGTAGGTCTTGAGCATCATGTTGAAGTCGCGAGGCTCGGTCCACTGGCCCTTGGTGCCGCAGTTGGGGCAGTTGATCTCGGCCATCGACTCCGGCTTGCGACCCTTCTTGGCCTCGAAGTCCTCCTCGAGGTGGTCGGCACGGAACCGCTTGTGACAGCTCAGGCACTCGGTGAGCGGGTCGGAGAACACGCCGACGTGGCCCGAGGCCACCCACACCTGCTTCGGCAGGATCACCGACGAGTCGAGGCCGACGATGTCGTCGCGGCTGGTGACCATCGAGCGCCACCACTGGCGCTTGATGTTCTCCTTGAGCTCGACGCCCAGGGGTCCGTAGTCCCAGGCGGCCCGGGTGCCGCCGTAGATCTCGCCGCAGGGAAAGACGAAGCCGCGCCGCTTGGCGAGGTTGATGACGTTGTCGAGCTTGCTCAGCGGTGCCATGAGTGGGTCTCCAAGTCCTCATTGGACGTGGGCACCCGGCTGGCGCCCACCAGCGTCCTGACGACGCCCGCAGCAGCCTACCGGTCGCCCGGCAGCCCCCCGTCCGCCACGTCGGATTCGGCGTCCCCACGAGGCAGGTTGATCCCGATCTCGGAGGGCTCGAGGTAGGCCGACGCCTCGTCGATCGCCCGGCTCAGCAGGGGCACGACGAGCATCCGCGACTCCATGCCGCCCAGCGCACGCCGGTACGATCCGACGTCGCGCCAGCGTCCGACGATCGCCCACAGACCTGGCTCGTCGAGGTTGCGGACGAGTTCGACCGACTCGGCACCCGGACGTGCCGACAGAAGTGCGACCGCCGCGCGGGCGGCGTCCTCGAACCCTCGGGAGTCGGTTTCGGGAACCTGGAAACGCGTCAGCACGAGCATGCGCTCATGCTAGTGACCGGGCACCGGGCCATGTGGGTCTCCCACCGCTGGGCCAGCGGGCCGGTCAGCGAGCGGAGAAGTCCCACTCGACGTGCGGCAGCGAGCGCAACGCCCGGTCGAGGTGCCACTGGGCGAACGCCGAGACCAGCCCGGACGCCCGGCGCTGCGCGTCCGGGGGCGTATCACGGGTCGCCGGCCAGTCGCCGGCGAGCAGGGCGCGCAGCAGGCCCAGCGTGCCGGCGTCGAGGGCAGGGGTACCGGGTGGACGACACGCCCGGCAGACGACACCGCCGGCCGATGGCGAGAACCACTCGTGCGGGCCGGCGGCACCGCACCGGGTGCAGGTGCCGAGCGCTGGGGCGTACCCGGCGATCGCGAGCGCGCGGAGCAAGTAGGCGTCCAGGACCATGACGGCCGGCCGCGGTCCGTCAGTGGTGCCCTCGCACAGCGTCCGGAGGCCGCCGACCAGCAGTCGGTACTGCTGCAGCGCCGGCTCGCCGTCGTCGAGGACCAGCCGGTCGGCGGTCTCGAGCATCACCTGCCCAACCGTGTAGGCGCCGTAGTCGAGGGACAGCGGGCCACCGAACGACTGGAGCGATTCGACCTGGGCCACGACGTCGAGGTTCCGTCCGACGGCGAACTGCACGTCGATGTGGCTGAAGGGCTCGAGGCGACCCCCGAATCTGCTGGACGTGCGGCGCACCCCGCGGGCCACCGCACGGATCTTGCCGTGCCCGCGTGAAAGCACCGTGATGATGCGATCGGCCTCACCCAACTTGTGGGTGCGCAGCACCACGGCGCGTTCTCGGTAGGTCGGCACCAGACCATTGTGCGCAGACCCGCCGGCGGACGGGCGAGCCACGCCGCCCCGCCGGCAGGGGCGAACCACACCGCCCCGCTGGCGGGTGCGAGCCAGGACGGTGCCATGATGGGCGCGCGACCGGCCCCTCGCTACCGGCCGTCGAGCCCAGAAGGTTGCAATCCGGTGACGATGCTTGACATCCACCGAGGGCTTGGTTGAATGCATCTACGGTGTTTCTTACGAGGTGGTAGGAAACGCCGTCGCGAGGGGTCCGGGCCGGACACTGATGTCCCGTTCCGATCAATCCCCCGTGGCCACCACAACCTGTAACACCTTCGATCATGTGGGGAGCGTCGACCGCACCGATGAGCGTCAACACCTTGGACCTCGCCCAGTCACCATGGGTCCTGACCACCGTGATGGACACGCCATCGGCGTCGGCGATCCCCGGAAGTGCCCGCGCCGTGCTCGGCGCGGGGATCCCCGCGAACGTCCCGGGGGTGGTGCACACCGACCTGCTGGCCGCCTCGCTCATTCCCGACCCGTACCTCGAGCGGAACGAGTCCGCGCAGACCTGGGTCGGCGATCAGACCTGGCGCTACACCACGCACTTCGAGCTCTCGGCGTCCGACCCCGCCCTCGACGACGACCACGCCGATCTGGTGTGCGACGGGCTCGACACGGTCGCGACGCTCACCCTCAACGGTGAGGTCGTCGCGCACACGGCGAACCAGCACCGCGGCTACCGGTTCGCCGTGCAGCGGCTGCTGCGCGAGGGCGACAACGAACTGGTCATCGAATTCGCCCCCGCCCTCGCCGCGGCAAGGGCGACCGAGTCCGAGATCGGCGCTCTCCCCCACGTCGAGAAGTACCCCTTCAACATGATCCGCAAGATGGCCTGCAACTTCGGCTGGGACTGGGGGCCCGCGCTGATCACCGCCGGCATCTGGAAGTCCATCCGGATCGAGAGCTGGAACATCGCCCGGATCGCCTCCGCCTCGGTGCTTGCCACCACGACCCCGTCGGCGGACGGCTGGGGTGGCGTGCTCGACCTGACCCTCGACCTCGAGGGTCAACTGCGCTTCGCCGCGGTCACGGTACGCGTCGAGGGTCACGACCTGCGGGCCGAGGCCGGCATGATCGCCGAGGAGACCACGAGCTATCGGCTCGACCTTCAGCGGGTGCAGCCGTGGTGGCCCCATTCCATGGGCGACCAGCCGCTCTACGACGTCGAGATCGTCCTGCACAACGACGTCGCGATCCTCGACACGATCCACCGACGGGTCGGCTTCCGCTCGGTCACTCTCGACACCACCCCCGATCCGGCGGGCGGCGGTGCGCGCTTCGTCATCTCGATCAACGGCGTCGAGATGTTCGCCCGCGGCGCCAACTGGATCCCCGACGACTGCTTCCCCAGCCGGATCACCCCCGAGCGTTACCGGGAACGCCTCGACCAGACACGCGAAGCCAACATCGACTTCCTGCGCATCTGGGGCGGCGGCATCTTCGAGGCGGACGCCTTTTTCGACGCCTGCGACGAACTCGGGATCGCGGTCTGGCAGGACATGCTGCTCGCCTGCGCCGCTTACCCCGAACAGGATCCGATCAGCACCGAGATCGAGGCCGAGGTGCGTGACAACGTCGTGCGGCTCTCGCCCCACCCGTCGCTGGTCGTGTGGAACGGCTGCAACGAGAACCTGTGGGGATTCGACTCCTGGGGCTGGATCGACGAGTTGCAGGGACGCGCATGGGGTGCCGGGTATTACTACGACCTGTTCCCCCGGATCATCGCCGAACTCGACCCGAGCCGGCCCTACTGGTACGGCAGTCCCGGGTCCGGGCAGCGCGCGATCCACGCCAACAACGACAACTTCGGCACGGTCCACGTCTGGGACGTGTGGAACGCCGAGGACTACACCCACTACCTGCAGTACTCGCCGCGGTTCGTCGCGGAGTTCGGCTTTCAGGGTCCCGCCACCTGGGCCACCTGGAACCACGTGGTCGCACCCGAGGAACGCTTCGCCGAGTCCGCAACCATGGCCGCGCACGAGAAGGCCCAGGACGGCCTGGCCAAGCTCGCCCGCGGTCTCCGGGAGCACCTTCCGGCACCCGCCGCCGGACCCGAGGGTTTCGACGACTGGCTCTACCTCACCCAACTCAACCAGGCCCGGGCAGTCCGCTTCGGCATCGAATGGTGGCGCTCGATGCGCGGCCGGTGCATGGGAACGGTCGTCTGGCAGATCAACGACTGCTGGCCGGTCAGTTCCTGGGCGGCGCTCGACCTCGGGGTCGACGCCGAGGGCAACGCGGTGGCCCGGCGCAAGCCGCTCTGGTACGCGCTGCGATCCGCGTACGCCGACAGGCTGGTCACCATCCAGCCCAACGGCCACGGATGGGAGGCGGTACTGGTCAACGACGGCACCACCGACTGGATCCCAACGGTGCACGCCGAGCTGCGGAGCCTCAACGGCACGATCGAGCGGTCGCTGGTGCAGGCGATCGCCGTCGCCCCGAGATCGAGCGCGCGGGTGAGTCTCGACGACCTCGGGGCATCCCTGCAACCCGACCCCGCGCGGGTGCTCGTCGCCAGCGCCGAGGGCGCCGAGCGGTGCGTCCGACTGCTGGCTGAAGACAAGGAGGCGCAGCTGCCCGACGCCCAGTTCACCACCGAACTCGTCCCCGGCCGCTACCCGACGGTCATGGTCACGGCGCACTCGTTCGTACGCTCCCTGTGCGTGTTTGCGGACCGCATCGACGAGTTGTCCTGGGCCGACCAGCAGATGGTCGACCTGTTCCCGGGTGAGACGGCCTCCTTCGAACTCGTCGGGTGCCGCACGACACCCACCGACGACCAGTTGGCCGCGCCGGTCGTGCGGGCAGTCAACGACCGGACCGGCCGCATGGGAGGCACTGTGTGAGTACCTGAGACACCCCACGAGCACCGACGTGACGATCGGGGCCACCGCCCCGAATCTCCAGACACACCGACAGAGAGAGACAAAGATGTCTGACAAGATCCTCCCCCGCACCACACGGCGCGGGTTCCTCACCATCGCGGGCCTGGCAGTCGGCGGTACCGCCGCCCTGAGCGCCTGCGGTGGAAGCAACACCAACTCCGGCACCACGTCGTCCGGTTCCAGCAGTGGCCCCACCGCCACCATGATGGGCGTCGGCAACAACGGCCAGGTGGGCAAGGGACGCTCCGGCGCCCTCGCCGACACGATGTTCATCGCGGGCTTCCAGTGGGCGCCGGCCACCAACTTCAATGTGTTCTCCCCGGCCCCGGCCTGGCCGGCCCAGTTGAACGTCGCCCAGTACATGTACGAGACCGCGATGCGCTTCAACATCGTCACCGGTGAGTTGCTGCCCGGGCTGGC
>DAIESZ010000138.1 GCA_027346035.1 Propionibacteriaceae bacterium | reverse complement strand
GTCCGGCGCCGGCTCCGCGGCGTCCGGCAGCGCCCTCGCGGCGGCCCGGTTGCTGACGGTCAAGGGCCGGGCTCCGATGACCGGCTACGCGCGTCGTCTGTTCGGCGACGGCTGGGTCGACACCGATCACAACGGCTGCGACACCCGCAACGACATCCTGCGTCGCGACCTCACCCGGGTGGTCTTCCGGTCGGGCACGCACGACTGCATCGTCGCCTCGGGCACGCTCGCCGACCCCTACACCGGCACGACCATCGACTTCGTGCGCGGCGCCACCACCTCCGAGGCGGTGCAGATCGACCACGTCGTGGCCCTCGGCGACGCCTGGCAGAAGGGGGCGCAGCAGTGGCCCGCCTCCGAACGGGTGGCGTTCGCCAATGACCCGCTCGAACTGCTCGCGGTCAGCGGACCCGCCAACCAGCAGAAGGGGGACGCCGACACCGCGACGTGGCTGCCGCCCAACAAGGCGTTCCGGTGCGCCTACGTCGCCCGCCAGGTGGCGGTGAAGCGGAAGTACTCCCTGTGGGTCACCGCCGCCGAGAAGCAGGCGATCATCCGGGTGCTGTCCACCTGCCCCGCCCAGGCCCTACCGACCGGCGCCTCCCGGTAGCCACCGCCCGGCGACGCCGCGATCCGGCCGCCTACAGCAACTCGCGCACGTCGCTCACGAGTTCGTCGCGCACCGCCACGTTGTCGGGCAGGTCGTCGCCGAAGATCTCGTGGACGCCGAGCAGCGCGTCGACCACCGCGGCGGCATCCGCGCGGCCCCGCACGAGGCTGGTGAGCCGGTCGGCCATCGGGTCGTCGACCAGCAGTGCGAGCCCGCCGGCACCCTCGGACCGGGCGAGGTAGGCCATCCACCCGGCGACGCCCCGCAGTGCGTGGTGCGGCGTCCGGCCGGTCGCGAGGTTCGCGCGGATCGTGCCGAGCAGCCGAAACGGCAGCTTCTGCGAGCCGTCCATCGCGATCTGGGTGGTCTTGTGGGCGAGCGCCGGGTTCGCGAACCGCTTCAGCACCTCGGCGCCGTAGGCCTGCAGGTCCTCGCCCTCGGGTTGTTCGAGGATCGGGATGACGTCGTCGGCGATGAGGTGCTGGGCGATGTCGAGCAGGTCGGGATCGGAGACCGCCGAGGAGATCGTCGCGTGCCCGCGCAGCGCGCCGAGGTAGGCGAGGGTCGAGTGGGTGCCGTTGAGGATCCGCAGCTTCATGTTCTCGAACGGCGCGACATCGCTGACCAGTTGGGCACCCGCCAGGTGCCAGGCGGGTCGTTCGGCGGCGAAGTCGTCCTCGATCACCCACTGCTTGAACAACTCGGCGGTCACCAGGCCCTCGTCGCGCAGCCCGAGCAGTCGCTCGCCGAGGTCCCGGTCGTCGGCGGTGGTGGCGGGCACGATCCGGTCGACCATCGTCGACGGGAAGCGCACATGGCCACCGATCCAGACCTGGAGATCGGACGCCGCGATCGCCTCGCAGTAGTCCTCGACCAGCCGGCGCACCACGCGGCCGTTGTCGGTGAGGTTGTCGCAGCAGACGACCGTGAGCGGCGCGTCACTGGTGGCGGCCCGCCGCTCGAGCCCGCGGACGAGCCGCCCCACCGCACTGGTGACCGGACCGCCCGCGATCTCGGCGGCGACCGCCGGGTCTGTGAGGTCGAGGTGGCCCGCGGCGTCGCGGCGGTAGCCCTTCTCTGTGACGGTGAGCGTGACCACCTGGACCGCGGGATCGGCGAGCCGATCGAGCACCGCCTCGTGCTGCTCCGCGGGGAACAGCACCTCCCGCACCGAGCCGACGACCCGCACGCCGAGGTGGTCGACGGCCCGTTCGAGCACCCCGTACAGGCCGTCCTGGGGGGCCAACTGGTCGCGCACGGACGCCGAACGCTGCGTGAGGCCGCTGATCCCCCACCGATCGTCACCGGTGGCCGCGAACGCGTCCTGCGTGAACACCGCCTGGTGAGCCCGGTGGAACGCACCGATGCCGAAGTGCACGATGCCCACGCCCTGGCGGTCCCACCCGGGCGGGGGCAGCAGCACTTGAGGTGTCGCCGGAATGCGGGCGAGGGTGTGGCGGTCGAGTCGGTCCATGGTGTCCTCTCGGGATCTGGTGGGTTGCCGCGGTGCGGCTCAGCCGGGACGCCGCTCGTGCGCCCGGGCGGTGGTCTGGCGGAACACGAGATGGGTCTCGAGCCGCGGCGGTTCGGATGTGCGGCCGCCGAGTGCCGCCTCGAGGTAGCCCACCGCCGCCCGGCCGGCGTCCTCCCGGGGCATCCGCACGGTGGTGAGGCCGGGGGTGAACATGCCGGCGAACTCGATGTCGTCCCACCCGATCACGCTCAGCTCGCGCGGGATGTCGAGGCCGTAGTCGAGCAGCCGTCCGACCAGCCCCAGGGCCATCACGTCGTTGTGCACCATCACCGCGGTGACGTCGGACGACAACACGACGTCGGCCGCCCGGCGCCCCCCCTCGAAGGAGGGGTCGTGGTTGCCGAGCAGCACGACCTCGAGCCCGTGCGCCGGGAACTCGGCGTGCAGGCCGGCCGCCCGGGCGGCGTCGCTGAAGCTGTGGGCCGGGCCGCCGACGTACCCGACCCGGCGGTGTCCGAGCGCTCGCAGGTGAACGGCCGCCTCACGCACGCCGGCGTCGGAGTCGAAGGTGACGGCAGGGACGCCGGGATGCTCCCGGTTGACCAGGACCACCGGGCACAGCCGGGCGGCGCGGTCGAGGTCGTCGTCGGGCATGCGGCTCGAGCAGAGCACGACCGCGTCGGTGCGCTGGGCGAGTTGCCCGACGAGGGCGAGTTCGGCGCCCGGATCCTCGTCGGTGTCGGCGATGAGCAGCGACAGACCCCGTTCGCGCGCGCGGGCCTGGGCACCCTTGATGACGCCGGGGAAGAAGGGGTTGGTGAGGTCGGGCACCACCAGACCGAGCGACATGGTGCGACCCGTGATCAGCGCCTGCGCCGCCCGGTGGGGCACATACCGGAGTTCGTCGGCCAACCGGAGGATGCGGGCCCTCGTCGAGGGGTCGAACTTCTCGGGGCGGGAGAACGCCCGGGACGCCGTGGCGACCGAGACCCCCGCCGCGGCCGCGACATGGCGCAGCGTGACTCCGGCGGGTTCGCGCCGCCGCTGCGCCTCCGCCCGGGGCGCCCCCACCTGGCCGGGACTGTGCGTCACGTCATACCTCCTGTCGGCAGGGTACCCGGCATGCAATCGTGTGCACAAGGTCGCCAAGGCGGGCCCGACCACATGGCGGGAAACGCATTCCTCTCCCTTTTCCTCCCGGCCATTCCGGGGTAAGCTGCGCGTGGAATCGTTTGCACCACGAACGGGAGACCCGATGGCCGAGACACTGGAACTGCACCCGGACCGCGCACTTCCCGTCGATCCCGCGCAGCGGGCGCTCGCGCGGTCGATCTTCGCGCAGACTCGCGGCCTGCCCCTGGTGAGCATGCACGGGCACGTCGAGGCCGAGGTGTTCGCCGACAACCGGGCGTTCGACGACCCCGCTCGGCTGCTCATCGTGCCCGACCACTACGTGACGCGGATGCTCGCCTCCCAGGGCATCCCGCTGGCCGACCTCGGCGTCCCCCGCGGCGACGGTGGCTCCACCGAGTCGGACCCGCGCGCGATCTGGCGTCGGTTCTGCAGCAACTGGAAGCTGTACCGCGGAACCCCGTCACGGTTCTGGCTCGAACACGAACTGGTCACGGTGTTCGGCGTCACCAGCGTGCCGAGCGCGGAGACCGCCGACGCGATCTACGACCAGATCGCCGACGTCGTCGCGAGCCCCGACTTCCGCCCGCTCCCGTTGCTCGACCGGTTCAACATCGAGATCGTCAGCACCACCGACCCGGCGTCGTCCGACCTCGTCCACCACCGACGGCTCGCGGACGCCGGCTACGGCGAGCGGGTCGTGCCGACCTTCCGTCCCGACGCGGTCGCCTATCTCGACCGGCCCGCATGGCGCGACGAGGTGCGCCGGCTCGGGGACGCCGCCGGTCTCGAGATCGGCGCCTACCCCCACTTCCTCGACGCCCTGCGCCGGCAGCGCGAGGCGTTCAAGCGGGCGGGGGCACGGGCCAGCGACCACGGCCACGACCACGCGGACACCGCTCCGCTCGACGAGCGGGTCGCCTCGGATCTGTTCGCCCGTGCCCTGGCGGGTGACCGCATCACCGCGGAGGAGTCGCGGGCCTTCGCCGGCCACATGCTGTTCCAGTTCGCCGGTATGGCCCGCGACGACAGGATGGTCATGCAGATCCACACCGGGGTGCTGCGCAACCACCACGCGGGAATGTTCGCCCAGCACGGTCCCGACAAGGGGTTCGACATCCCGTTCGCGGCCGAGTACACGCACGCCCTGCGTCCGATGCTCGAGGCGTTCGGCATGGATCCCGGGTTCCGCTGCATCCTGTTCACGATCGACGAGACCGTGTACAGCCGCGAGTTCGCGCCGATCGCCGGCGTCTACCCGAGCGTGCGGCTCGGGGCCCCGTGGTGGTTCATCGACTCCCCCGAGGGCATGCGCCGGTTCCGCGAGACCGCCACCGAGACGGCGGGGTTCTACAACATGTCGGGTTTCGTCGACGACACCCGGGCGTTCGCGTCGATCCCGGCCCGCCACGACCTGTCCCGGCGAATCGACGCCGGCTACCTCGCCAGGCTGGTGCTCGAGCACCGGCTGGGTGAGGCCGAGGCGTATGAGACCGCGATCGAACTCGCCTACCGCATCCCGCTGGCCGCCTACGCGCGCCGCTGATCCGATCAGACCCGCGGGTCCCTCACCCGCACTCCCAGGAGGCTCCCATGCTCAGTGACATCACCCGCCACCGCATCGTCCCGGTGGTGGTCTGCTCGGACGCCGGGCGCGCCGAGGCGCTCGGCGAGGCCCTCGTGCGCGGCGGACTGCCGATCGCCGAGGTCACCTTCCGCACGGCGGCCGCCGTCGCCACGATCACGGCCCTGGCTAGGCGCGACGACCTGCTGGTCGGCGCGGGCACCGTGCTCAGCGTCGAGCAGGTCGAGCGGGCCGCCGAGGCGGGAGCCCGGTTCATCGTGAGCCCCGGGCTCGACGCCGACGTCGTCCGCCGGTCCCAGGCGCTCGGCCTCGACGTGCTGCCCGGATGCGTGACCCCGTCGGAGATCATGGCAGCCCGGCGGCTCGGCATCTCCACCGTGAAGTTCTTCCCCGCCGGGTCGTACGGCGGCGCCACGACGATCGCCGCCCTGTCGGCGCCGTTCGGCGACGTGCGGTTCGTCCCCACGGGCGGGGTGAGTCTGGCCAACCTGGCCGACTACCTCGGCCAGAAGTGCATCCCTGCCGTCGGCGGCTCGTGGATGGTGCCGGCCGCCGCCATCGACGCCGGTGACGTCGACACCATCGCCCGCCTGTGCGCCCAGGCGGTCGCCGCGGCCGCCGCCATCGAGAAGTGACCGGAGACAACCATGACCAGCCTGACGCTGAGACCCGCCGACCAGTGCCGCTACGACGCCGTCTCGCTCGGCGAGGTGATGCTGCGGCTGGACCCCGGTGAGGGCCGCATCCGCACCTCCCGCCAGTTCACCGCCTGGGAGGGCGGCGGCGAGTACAACGTCGTCCGCGGCCTGCGCAAGGTGTTCGGCCTGCGCGCCGCGGTGCTCACCGCACTCGTCGACGACGAGGTCGGACGGCTCGTCGAGGACTTCATGCTCACCGGCGGCGTCGACACGTCGATGGTGCGCTGGGTGCCCTCCGACGGCGTCGGCCGCTCGGTGCGCAACGGCCTCAACTTCACCGAACGCGGCTTCGGCGTCCGCGGGGCGAAGGGCGTGTCGGACCGGGGTCACACCGCGATCAGCCAGCTGCGTCCCGAGGATCTCGACCTCGACCGCCTGTTCGGCGAGCAGGGGGTGCGCTGGCTGCACACCGGCGGCATCTATGCCGCGCTGTCCGACACCGCCGCCGAGACCTGCCTCGCGGTGGTCAAGGCGGCCCGCGCGCACGGCACGATCGTCAGCTACGACCTCAACTACCGGCCCAGCCTGTGGAAGTCGATCGGGGGCCAGGCCCGCGCGCAGGAGGTCAACCGCGAACTCGCACGCCACGTCGATGTGATGATCGGCAACGAGGAGGACTTCACCGCCTCCCTCGGTTTCGCGGTCGAGGGGGTCGACGAGTTCCTCACCGCCCTGCCCGTCGCGGGGTTCGCCCGGATGATCGAGACGGCGTCCGCGGCCTACCCGAACTTCCGGGTCATCGCGACCACGATGCGCGGCGTCCGCTCGGCCACCGTCAACGACTGGGGGGCCATCGCCTGGTCCGCCGACGAGGGGCTCGTGCAGGTCACCCAGCGTGACGCGCTGGAGATCCTCGACCGGGTCGGGGGTGGCGACTCGTTCGCGTCCGGACTCATCTACGGGCTGATCACCGGCCGGCCGCTGCAGACCTGCGTCGACTACGGCGCGGCGCACGGGGCGCTGGCGATGACCACCCCCGGGGACACGTCGATGGCCACCGCCGCCGAGGTGCTGAAGCTCGCCGGCGGCGGCGGCGCCCGCGTCGATCGTTAGGACGCGGGGAGAACACTGTGAACGGAGGTTCCCGATGAGCGCACACGCTCTGCACGCACTCGAGCCGCAGGACAACGTCGCGGTCGCCCTGCGCGATCTCAGCGCGGGGTCGGACGCCGACCTCGACAGCGGCGGCGTCCTCGCGCTGGCGAGCGACATCCCCCGCGGGCACAAGGTCGCCCTGCGCGACATCGCCGACGGCGAGCCGGTGATCAAGTACGGCCACGTCATCGGCGTCGCCACCCGCCCGATCGCCACCGGCGAGCACGTGCATTCGCACAACCTCGTCTTCTCACCGCACGGCGCGTCGCAGGCGTCCGATGCCGGCACCGCGATCGACCCGGACGCCGCGCCGCTCGAGTTGCCCGAGCGGCGCACGTTCCTCGGCATCCGCCGTTCCGACGGCTCGGTGGCCACCCGCAACTACCTCGCGGTGGTCAGCTCGGTGAACTGCTCCGCGACGGTGTGCCGGGCGATCGCCGGGCGCGCCGAAGCGTCCGGGTTGCTCGAGGAGTACCCGACGATCGACGGGGTCATGGCCGTCACCCACGAACAGGGCTGCGGGCACGCGGGCGAGAGCGAGGGCCTGCAGACGCTGCGGCGGACGCTCATGGGGTACGCAACCCACCCCAACGTCGGCGGCGTCGTGCTCATCGGCCTCGGCTGCGAGATGAACCAGATGGAGACTCTGCTCGAGGGCATCGAGTTCCGCCCCGAGGTGCCGGTCGTCCGATTCACGGTGCAGGACGAGGGCGGGACCAAGGCGTCGATCGCGCGTGGCGTCCGGGAACTGCGGACGATGGCGCCGACGGTGGCGCAGGTCCAGCGCGAGGAGGTCCCGGTGTCGGAACTGGTCGTCGGGCTGAACTGCGGCGGGTCCGACGGCTGGTCGGCGGTGACCGCGAATCCGGCGCTCGGGATTGCCTCCGACCTGATCGTCGCCCAGGGCGGCCGCTCGGTGCTCGCCGAGACGCCCGAGGTCTACGGCGCCGAAGACCTGCTGATCCGCCGCGCCACCTCTCCTGAGGTGGCGCAGACCCTGCTCGACCGGCTCGCGTGGTGGGAGTCGTACACCGCGGCCGATGGCGGCTCGATGGACAACAACCCCTCACCGGGCAACAAGGAGGGCGGCATCACCACGATCCTCGAGAAGTCCCTCGGCGCGGTGGCCAAGGGCGGCCACTCCCCGATGGTGGCGGTCTACCGGTATGCCGAGCCGATCATCGAGCGCGGTTTCTCGTTCATGGACACCCCCGGCTACGACCCCGTGTCGGTCACGGGCTTGATCGCCGGCGGCTGCAACCTCGTGGTCTTCACCACCGGACGCGGCTCGGCGCTGGGCACCAAGCCGGCCCCGATCCTCAAGCTGTCGACCAACTCCGACACGTACCGCCGGATGTCCGACGACATGGACATCGACTGCGGCGACATCGTCGAGCGAGGCGTCCCCGTCGAGGTGAAGGGGCGGGAGATCTACGGCGCGATCCTCGACCTCGCGTCCGGAAAGCGGTCACTCAGCGAGGAACTCGGCTACGGCGACAACGAGTTCGTGCCCTGGCACCTGGGGGCGGTCACCTGAGGGTCGGACCGGAGCTCGCGATCATCCGGGCCTAGTTGCGCTCGTACGCCGTCAGTCCGGGCCCCGCGTCCCTCGTCACGCGTCCCGGGCCCCGCGTCCCTCGTCTGGGGCCAGCGTCCCTCGTCCCGCGTCCTCGCCCCTCGCCCCGCGTCCCTCGCCCCGCGTCCCTCACCACGCGTCCGGTCGAACGGCTGGCGATCTCGACGCACCTGCTGGCGAATGCCGCCGAGTGGCTGGCGAACGCTGCTGATTCGGCGTAATTTTCGCCAGCCGGAGCAGAGATCGCCAGCCGCTCAGACGCCGAGTGTAGTTTTCGCCAGCCGGAGCAGACATCGCCAGCCGCTCCGGCTCCGGGTGTCGTTTTCGCCAGCCGCCGGGACGCCGAGGGCCGCCTCTCCCCGACGCGCGCGTCACCCGCCGGCTCGCCGATCGGTGGCGCCCAGCGGCGCGCGTCGGACGCCGCCGATCTGCGCGGAGATCCGACCTGCGCGGAGGCTCGCTCTGCGAGCCGATCGGCGTCGACGAGGCGGCGCGTCCGGCGTCCGGCGATGCTGGTCCGAGCACCTGGAAGTACCCCCACCTCTGTCCCGCAGGTACGTGAGCACCGCGGCGCTGCTGGGTCTCCTTCGAGCATGTCCCGCGGGTACGTGAGCGCGGCGGCGCGGCTGGGTCTCCTCCGAGAGGCTGAGCGTGGTGAAGATCGCGTTGGCCTGTTTCTCGATGGTCGACTCGGGCAGGGGGAGCGCGCCGATCGCGGCGTTGGTCCGTCCCACTGCCGCGTCGCCGGGCACTTCGAACGCTCGCGGCGACAGAGCGTTGAGCGGGTTGTGAATCTGCACTGTGCGCTGGTCGACAAGCCTCTCGACGGCCCCCGGGTTCGGCCCGTTCAGGTGGCCGCATCTACCTCACCCGGTAGAGAACCTCCCCGGCATTGGGGATGACCACCGTGCCCGGTTCGGCCGCCAGCGCGTCGAGGTCGACGGCGTCGGGGTCGAGGTACCCGAGGTTGATCGACTCGCACACCTCGCGCGGGATCCGCGTGGCGAGCGTCACCCGCAGCCGGCAGGTCTCGACGCCCGTGTCGGCATCGTAGGTTCCGGCCCCGCGCAGGTGGGTCGAGTGGGCAAGCACGCCCCAGTGCACGTCCTTGAACCTGTCCCACTGCTTCACGAAGTAGTCACGGCAGTGGTAGCCGATCTCGTGGATCTCACGGTGCACCTCCGACACCTCGGTGACGTGGGGCGCGAAGATGACCACCTCGCCCCCGTCGGCGACCGCGGGTTCGAGCTTGTAGAACCCCTTGGCGGCGGTCCAGATGTCGTCGTAGCGGGTCGGCATGCAGCTGATCACCCGCTGGAACGGCTCGTCGATGTAGGTGACGTGCGTCTCGGCCGCCACGGACGCCGCTGCCGCCCACGACTCCTCGCTGGTGCCGAAGGCCGCGGCCTCGATCTCGCCGGTGCCCGACTGCACGACGAGGCACAGCGCCAACCGGCGGGTGGGGATGAGCGCGGCCCCCTCGTCGATCATCGCCCGCACCGGGGTGATGCCCGTGGTACCGATGATCGCCGCCGACGAGATCAGCGCACCCACCCAGTGGGTCATGTCGATGAACCCCTGGCTGGCGACGCCGGGGATGAAGTACTTGTTGCCGCCGCTGATGCCGACGACCTCGTGTGGGAAAACGGGCCCGACGACGATCGCGACGTCGGACTCGACGACGTACCGGTTGATCAGGATGTCGGCGCCCTGATGCAGGCGTCCCTCGCTGAGCTCGGCGATCCGGTCGGCGCCGATATGCCCGACGTTGACGAGCATGTCCGGGTCGGCCCACTCGTGGTTGACCACCCGCATGCCGGGGTAGGCCTCCTCGAGGGACGCCGGCTGCCCCGGGCCGCCGACGCCGAACCACCGGTCGATCTCGTCCGGCTCCATGTAACTGTGGGTGCCGAGGGCGATCACCGCGGTGAGCTCGGCGACCCGGCCGTGCAGGTGTCGGTGCATCGTGGCCATGAGCACCGGCAAGGGGCAGCTGCGGGTGCCGTCGGGCACGACCAGGGTCACCCGCTTGCCGTCGATGTCGGCGACGCCGAGGTGCCGGCGCACCAGGTCGTCGAGCTGGGCGTTGGTGACCACCCGATCGGGTCCGCCGATGAGTTCGCAGGGCAGGGCATCGTCACGCATGATCGCAGCATCCCACCGAGCGCCGCCGAGCAACAGGTCACGGGGCCCGGTCGGGCAACACGTGGCAACACGGTGCGCCGGCCCGGCGCGCTCGGGCAACATCTCAGCCATGTCAGCGTCGACCCGCCAACTCACTCTCCACGACGACCGCCTGTTCCCCGCAGATCCCCGCGTGCGCGAGGTGGCCCGGAGCATCTACCGATCGGTGCGTGACCTGCCGATCATCTCCCCCCACGGGCATGTCCCCCCGCAGTGGTTGGCCGACGACACCCCGTTCGCCGACCCCACCTCGCTGCTCATCACGCCCGACCACTACATCACCCGGGTGTTGCACGCGAACGGCGTCGACCTCGACCAGCTCGGGGTCGGACGCGGTGACCTCACCGAGGACGCCGCCCGCGCCGCGTTCCGAACGCTGTGCGCCCACTGGGACGACTTCGCGGGCACCGCGATGCGCTACTGGCTGGTCGAGCAGCTCGTCGGCATCTTCGGGATCACCGTGCGCCCCGGCGCCGCCAGCGCCGACACGATCTACGACACGATCGCCGCCCACCTCACCGAACCCGCGTTCCGTCCGCGGGCGCTGCTCGACAGCTTCGGCATCGAGTTCCTCGCGACCACCGACGACCCGTGCGACGACCTCACCGTGCACGACCGGATCGCCGCGGAACCCTCGATCTCCACCAGGGTTGCCCCCACCTTCCGGCCCGACCGGTACCTCGAACCCGCGCGGGCCGACTGGGTCGACCTCACCCGGGCACTCGGGGAGGCGGCGGGGATCGACACGTCGACGCTGGCCGGGTTCACCGCGGCGATGGAGGCGCGGCGGCGTCACTTCGTCGACCACGGCGCAGTGTCGACCGACCACTCGCACGCCGACCTCGGGACGCTGATCCTCGATCCCGCCGAGGGCGAACGGATCTACGCGTTGGCGCTTCGCCGCGAGGCGTCCGCCGAGGAATGCGTCGCGCTGCGCCGGCACCTGTTCACCGATCAGGCCCGGATGGCCTGCGACGACGGGCTGACGATGACCGTGCATCCCGCGGTCGCCCGCAACCACGACGCCGCCGCGCTCACCCGCTACGGCGCCGACGTCGGCGCGGACATCCCCACCGGCGTCGAGGCGACACGATCGCTGGCCCCACTGCTCAACGCCTTCGGCAACCATCCGAACCTCACCCTGGTGCTGTTCACGATCGACGAGACCGTGTACTCCCGCGAACTCGGACCGCTGTCGGGCTGGTACCGCAGCGTGCACGTCGGCGTGCCGTGGTGGTTCCTCGACGCCCCCGACGCGATCCTGAGGTTCAAGAGCGCGATCACCGAGATGACCGGGTTCAGCCGCATCTCGGGGATGGTCGACGACACCCGGGCGTTCTTCTCGATCCCTGCCCGGCACGACATGTCCCGCCGGCTCGACAGCGTCCACCTCGCCCGGCTGGTCACCGAGCACCGTCTCGACGCCGACGAGGCCCTGTCCGTGGCGCACCGGCTCGTCGTCGACCAGCCCCGGAGGGTGTTCCACCTGTGAACATCCGCGCCGCCACCTCGCCTCTCACCCGGATCGATCTCGACCGCCCGGCGGCACCGGTGCGCATCGTCCACCTCGGCCTCGGCAACTTCAGCCGCGCCCACCTCGCGTGGTACACGACCCACGCCCCGGACGCCGACCGCTGGGGCATCGCCGCCTTCACCGGGCGCAGTCCCGACCTGGCGGACCGGCTCTGGCCGCAGAACGGGCTCTTCCACCTGGTCATCCGCGACCCCGCGGGCGATCGGGTCGAGCTCATCGACTCGCTGTCGGCCGTGCATGCCGCCGACGAGCACATCGCCTGGCTCAGCTACCTCGCCGACCCCGCGGTGTGCCTGGTCACCTCGACGATCACCGAGGCCGGCTACCACAGCGCCGACGGGCGGCTCGCGACGTCCGACCCGGCCGTCGCGGCGGATCTGGCCGTCCTGCGCGGTGATCCCACCGCCCCGATCGGCACCGCCCCCGCGAAGTTCGTCGCCGGCCTGCTGGCCCGCCGGGACGCCGGCTCGGGCGGCATCAGCTTCTGCCCCTGCGACAACATGCCCCACAACGGCGACGTAGTCGCCGCGGTGATCCGGGACGCCGCGGAGGCCGTCGACCCGACGCTGTCGGCCTGGATCGACGAACACGTCACGTTCGTCACGACGATGGTCGACCGGATCACGCCTCGTCCGGACCCGCACCTCGGCGACGTCGTCGCCAGGGCCACCGGACTCACGGACCGGGCCGCGGTCGAGACCGAACCGTTCAGCGAATGGGTGCTGAGCGGCGGCTTCGCAGCCGGCCGCCCAGCGTGGGACGCCGCCGGCGCGCGGTTCGTCGACGACATCGCAGCGTTCGAGCGGCGCAAGCTGTACCTGCTCAACGGCGCCCACACCCTGATGGCCTACGCCGGGCCCCTGCTCGGCTGCGAGACCGTCCGAGACGCGATCGAACATCCGGTCATCGGCCGTTGGGTCGAGCAGTGGTGGACTGAGGCGCGCCGCTCGATCGGCCTGCCGGCGTCCGAGCTCGACGCCTACACCGACGCGCTCCGCTCCCGGTTCGCCAACCCCCGCATCCGCCACCTGCTCACCCAGATCGGCGCCGACGGGTCGCAGAAGGTGCCCATCCGAATCCTCCCGGTGCTGCGCGCCGAGCGGGACGCCGGCCGCCCCGGCGAGGCCTCCTGCCGGGTCGTGGCGGCCTGGGTTCTGCACCTCCTCCGCGGCCACGCGGTCCACGACTCCGGCGTGTCCGGGTGGGACGACCTGCGCACCCTCCCGCTGCCGGAGGCGGTGGCGGGTGTGCTGCAGCGGATCGGCGTCTACGATCCGG
>DAIESZ010000133.1 GCA_027346035.1 Propionibacteriaceae bacterium | reverse complement strand
GGTGGCGCGGATGACGCAGTAGCCGGCGAGCACCTCGAGCAGCACGAGCAGCGCGTCGGGGTTGTTGAACCGGAACATCAGCGTCGCGGCCGGGGTGAGGGCGAAGACCACCGCGCCCGCGAGGCCCGCCCAGTGGGCGCGCATCGTCGGCCGGTAGCCTCCGACCGCCCGGTCGAAGCCCAGGCTGCGGCGCAACGTGGCGTAGAGGACGCCGACACTGGCCACGCCCATCAGCGCCTCGGGCACCAGAATGCTCCACGGGTTCAGCCCGAACAGGCGCACCGACAGGCCCATCACCCACATGGCGGCCGGTGGCTTGTCGACGGTGATCGAGTTGCCGGCGTCCAGGGAGCCGAAGAACCAGGCCTCCCACGAGGTGGACCCGGCCTGAGCGGCCGCGGAATAGAAGGAGTTCGCGTAGCCCGACGCGCCGAGCCCGACGATGTACAGCGCGGCCGTCGCGGCCAGCACCACGACCAGGCTGATCGGGGCGAGCGGGGACAGGACCCCGCCGTGGGTGAGGGGCAGCGCCCGGTGTCGCCGGGACGTCCCCGCGGCGGCCGATGTCGATGGATCGTCGAGGGCGCCGGAGGACATGGAATCCCGGTGGCCGAGTGTGGTCGAAAGGCTCATGGATTCAGCCAATATTCAGCTTCTTTGCCACTCGTGTGAGGCCTCTGTGCGGTGACTGTGAGGCTCCCGCTCGACCTGTGAAACACGGGCATGGCAAGCGGAAGCGCACTCGGCGAGTGCGCTTCCGCCGGGTGTGGACGGGCCCCGGTCAGGACGCGAGCGGCAGGCGCAGGGTGAAGCGCGTGTAGCCCGGGTGGGAGTCGACCGAGGCGGTGCCGTGATGGGCATCCATGACGGCGGCGACGATCGCCAACCCGAGACCAGTCGATCCTTCGGTGTTGTGGGCGCGGCTCGTGTCGGCTCGGGCGAACCTCTCGAACACGACGTCCTTGATCGTCGGGTCGATGCCGGGACCGTTGTCCGTGACGGTGATCACCGCCCACGGCCCGTCGGTGCTCACCCCGGTCTCGACGATCGTGCCCGCGGGGGTGTGGGTGCGCGCGTTGGCGAGCAGGTTGACGACCACCTGGTGCAGCCGGTTGGCGTCCGCCCGCGCTGAGATCGTCTCGTCGGGCAGGTCGAGACGCCAGGTCTGCTCGGGTCCGGCGACCCGGGCGTCGTTGACCGCGTTGAGCACGAGTTCGACCACGTCGACCGGTTTGAGGTCGAGGTCGGGGTCGTTGTCGAGGCGGGCGAGCAACAGCATGTCCTCGACGAGCTTGCTCATCCGCCCGCTCTCGGCCTCGATGCGTCCCATCGCGTACGCCGTGTCGGTCGGCAGTTCCTCGCGGCTGCGCCGGGTGAGTTCGGCGTACCCGCGGATGGCGGCGAGCGGGTTGCGCAGTTCGTGCGACGCGTCGGCGACGAACTGGCGCAGTTTCGTCTCGGACGCCTGACGGGCGGCCAACGCCCCCTCGACGTTGTTGAGCATGTGGTTGAACGCGTGCCCGACCCTGCCCACCTCGTTGTCGGGATCGGCCTCGTTCGCGGGCACCCGGACCGCCAGTGACACCTCGCCGCGGTCGAGCTCGAGGTTCGACACGTGGGTCGCGGCAGCCGCGAGTTGGTTGAGCGGGCGCAGCGATCGCACGATGAGGGCACGGGACACCACCGCGGTGGCTGCGACGGCCACCGTCGCGAGCACGGCCTCCAGCGCCAGCAGCTTGTGCACCACCGAGCTGACCCCTTCGAGCGGGATCGCCACGACGTCGGTCTCGTATCCGCGGTCGACCTTCTCCGCCAGGTACTCGCCGTACCCGGGCACGTTCACCTGCTGCGATTGATCCGTGGGCAACTGCAGCAGGGTCTGGGCCAGGTCGGAACTGATCGATTCGATGGAACCGCTCGTGATCCGCCCGCCGCGCACCTGGCTGTTGCTGGTGACGACGATGGTCCCCGGAGGGAGGCCGGGGATGTTGATGCCGCGCACCCGCGGGGCGCTCTGGGCGGGATCGTCGGAATCGGGGGCAAGCCCCTTGTCCTGGATGGACAGGGCGCTGACCAGCTGCCCCTGAGCCTGATCGAGCAGAATGCGCTGGACCGCCACCAGGCTCACCGCGCCGAGGGTGATCGCGACGAGCGCCACGAGGGTGGCCACCCGCAGCACCAGCTGTCGGCTCAGGGTGCCGCGCTTCATCGCACCTACGCTACCGCCCTCACCGGGGGACGCGGGTGGGGCGGGGGATGCTGCCACGGGTGTCGTCACGCCGTGTTCGCCTCACTCGGAGGGTCGCAGCACGTAGCCGGCGCCGCGCATCGTGTGGATCATCGGCTCGCGATCGGCGTCGATCTTCTTGCGGAGGTAGGAGATGTAGAGCTCGACGACGTTGGCCTGGCCGCCGAAGTCATAGTTCCAGACGCGGTCGAGGATCTGCGCCTTCGACAGCACCCGCTTCGGGTTGCGCATGAGGTAGCGCAGCAGTTCGAACTCGGTGGCGGTGAGGCTGATCTGCTGTCCCCCGCGGGTGACCTCGTGCGAGTCCTCGTCGAGGCTCAGATCGCCGACGACCAGCAGGGAATCGGCGCGCGCGGTGGTGGCTCCGGTGCGGCGCAGCAGGGCCCGCAGCCGGGCGATGACCTCCTCGAGGCTGAACGGTTTGGTGACGTAGTCGTCACCGCCGGCGGTGAGCCCGTTGATCCGGTCGCTCACGGCGTCCTTGGCGGTGAGGAAGATCACCGGCACGTCGGGCTGGTCCTGGCGGATGCGGCGCATCACCTCGAGGCCGTCGAAGTCGGGCAGCATCATGTCGAGCACGATCGCGTCGGGATGGTTCTCACGGGCGGCACGCACGGCGGAATTGCCGGAGTTCGCGGTGGAGACCTCCCACCCCTCGTAGCGCATGGCCATCGACAGGAGTTCGGTGAGGCTGGGCTCGTCGTCGACGGTGAGCACCCGGATCGGTGAGCCGTCGGGACGGGTCAGGGGATCTGCGTCAACACGTGCCATGCTCCAACTGTGGCAGTCGGACCACACCGTTTCCCATGGATCTGCTGTGAGAACCCTGTGAGCGCCACCCAGTGGATCAGCCAGTCGCCGGCTGGTCGACCGCCGGGACCTCCGGGGTGCGCGGACGTCGGCGCAGCAGCGTGTCGACGGCCCCGCGTCCGCCGCCGAACGCGAGGAACACGAGCCCGACCGCGGCGAGCACCAGGTTGTACTCGTACCCGCCGGTAGACACCAGGTAGCCGTGGGACGCCTTGAGCCAGGCGATGATCGCGACGTTCTCGACCAGCATGCCCAGCCCGATCAGCGGCGTGAGCAGGCCGAACGCGAGAAGCACGGCGCCGATCATCTCGAAGATGACCGCGCCCCACCCGAGCACCGCTGGATAGGGCAGGCCGTGGTGGGTGAGCCGGGCGATCTCGGTGCTCATGCCGACCGTGACGAACCGGTGCCATCCGTGCAGGAACAGGACCAGCGCGACGGCCAGGCGCACGACGATCAGCGCGAGGTCCTGCAGCACCCGGACGAACGATTTCACCCGTCCCACGCTACCCGGGTCCTTCGCCGCCGCCCTGCGGCGCACCGGTACCCGTCCGTGGCGGGCCGTGGTCCGGTGGTCGCTGACATGGTGTGATGGGAGGCACCCGATCGAGAGGACGAAGCATGATCGTCTTCGACCGCGCAACGGTGGTGTACCCCGACCAGACCGTAGCTGTCGACCAATTGAGCCTCACCGTCCCCACGGGACAGGTCACCGTGTTCGTCGGGCCCTCGGGGTGCGGTAAGACGACCTCCCTGAGGATGATCAACAAGATGATCATCCCGACCTCGGGGCGGGTGCTCATCGACGACGTCGACGTCGCCAAGCAGGACGCCGCGTCGCTGCGCCGTGGCATCGGCTACGTCATTCAGCAATCCGGCCTGTTCCCGCACCGCACGGTGGTCGACAACGTGTCCACCGTGCCCATGCTGCTCGGGGTCGGACGCCGACGGGCGCGGGCCGACTCGATGGCCCTGCTCGAGCGGGTCGGCCTCGACCCGGCGCTCGCCCGGCGTTACCCCAACCAACTGTCCGGCGGCCAGCAGCAGCGGGTCGGCGTCGCCCGGGCCCTCGCGGCCGACCCGCCGATCCTGCTCATGGACGAGCCGTTCAGCGCGGTCGACCCGATCGTGCGCCAGCAACTGCAGGACGACCTGCTGCGGCTGCAGGCCGACCTCGGGAAGACCATCGTGTTCGTCACCCACGACATCGACGAGGCGCTGCGGATCGGCGACCAGGTCGCGGTCATGCGCACCGGAGGATATCTCGCGCAGTTGGCCTCGCCCGCCGAACTGTTGAGCGATCCCGCCGACGAGTTCGTGGCCGAGTTCGTCGGCCGGGACCGCGGCTACCGGGCTCTCGGATTCGTGTCCGGTGAGGTGGCCACCCGGCTCGAGCCGACGATCACCCTGGGGTCCAGCGGCGAGGCGGCCCGCCGGATCGCCCACGGAGCCGACTGGCTGCTGGTCCTGGACGCCGACCGTCGACCGGTCGGCTGGGTGCGCCCCGACCGGCTGGGTGCCAAGGTGAGCGCGTCGGACCTCAACCGGTCGGGCACGCTCGCCCACGACGCCGCGCCGCTGCGCGCCCTCCTGGACGCCGCCCTCTCCTCGCCGAGCGGTCGCGGCGTCGTCGTCGACGCGGCGGGGACGCTGCTCGGCACGGTGAACGCGGGCGACGTCGTCGCGGTCATCGAGCGGGAGCGCGGCGCATGATCCAGTGGTTCCTCGACAACGCCCCCCGGGTGTGGAGCCTCACGCTCACCCACGCCTGGCTGTCCGGCGTCCCGTTGGTCATCGGGCTCGCGATCGCGCTGCCCCTCGGGTGGATGGCGCACCGGCTGCCTCGGCTCCGGCTCACGATCATCGCGCTCGCGGGGGTCCTGTACACCGTGCCGTCGCTCGTGCTGTTCATCCTGCTGCCGCTCGTGCTCGGCACCCAGATCCTCGACCCGATCAACGTGGTGGTCGCGATGACCCTCTACACCATCGCGCTGCTTGTGCGCACGGTCTCCGACGGCCTGGCTGCGGTACCCGACGAGGTACGGCTGGCGGCTGTCGCGATGGGTTTCGGACGCTGGCGGCGTCTGGTCGGCGTCGAACTGCCGCTCGCGGTGCCGGTGATCTCGGCGGGCCTGCGGGTGGCGGCGGTGAGCAATGTGTCGATCGTCAGCGTCGCGGCGCTGATCGGCGTGGTGCAGCTCGGATCGCTGCTGACCGAGGGGATTCAACTGCTCTACCTGCCCCCGATCCTCGTGGGCACGATCGCCTGTGTGCTGCTCGCCCTGGTCTTCGACCTGGTCATCGTCGCTCTCACGCGGCTGGCCACCCCCTGGCGGAGGAGAGCCGCATGATCGACGTCTGGACGTGGCTCACCAGCGGGGCCAACTGGGTGGGCACGGACGGAATCTGGCACCGACTCGTGCAACACCTCGAATACTCGGGCAGCTCGCTGGCGATCGCCGCCCTCATCGCGATCCCGCTCGGGCTGTGGATCGGGCACACCGGGCATGGTCGGGTCGTGGCGGTGAGCCTCGCGAACGGCATCCGGTCGATCCCCTCCCTGGGGTTGCTGTTCATCGTGTTGCTGCTGCTGGCACCCCACATCCACAATGGCGACGCGTTCCTCATCCCGAGCATCGTCGCGCTGGTGGTGCTCGCGATCCCGCCCATCCTCGCCGGCGCCTATGCCGGGGTCGAGCAGGTCGATCCGGCCGCCCGTGACGCCGGACTCGGCATGGGTCTCACCGCCTGGCAGGTGTTGTGGAGGATCGAGGTGCCTTGCGCGCTGCCGCTGATGTTCGGCGGCTTCCGCTCGGCCGCGTTGCAGGTGGTCGCGACCGCGACGATCGCCGCGACCGTCAGCGTCGGCGGCCTCGGCCGGTTCCTCATCGACGGGCTCGCCTACCGCGACTATTCGATGATGGCCGGGGGAGCCCTGCTCGTCGGTCTGCTCGCGATCACCGTGGACGCCGTTCTCGCCGGCGTCCAGCGCCTGCTCGTCTCTCCCGGTCTCCGGTCCTGACGTGGGCGGACGCGGTCGGCGAGATCTCGTGCCGACCGCCCCGCAACTGTCACAGTCGGGTCACGGGGGAATGTGGGGGCCGGGCGCGGTGTTTGCCACGACGAGCGTCCGTTCCCGTCGACCGTCGGTCGGCCAGACGAAGGAGACTTGATGACCACCACTCGACGCACCCTGCTCACCGCCGTATTCGGGGGCGGGCTCGCCGTCGGCCTCTCGGCCTGCGGTGGCACGAACAGCAACCCCCTCAACACCGCCTCGTCCTCGACAGCCGGCGGTGCGAGCAGCGCCCCCGCGTCCGGCACGGGAACCCTGATCGTCGGCTCCGCCAACTTCCCTGAGAACGCGCTGCTGGCGCAGATCTACGCCGACGCCCTCACGGCGAAGGGCGTCACGACCAGCACCAAGCTGAACATCGGCAGCCGTGAGCTCTACATCGGGGCGCTGGACGATGGATCGATCGACGTCATCCCCGAATACAGCGGAAACCTGGCCCGTTACTTCACCAAGGGACAGGCCGACATCAGCACTCCCGCAGCCGCGCTGGCCTCCCTGAAGAAGGCGCTGCCCTCGAACCTCACGGTGCTGCAGCCGTCGGTGGCGCAGGACTCCGATTCGATCTGTGTCACCTCCGCCACGGCGCAGAAGTACTCGCTCACCTCGATCTCCGACCTGGCGGGCCATGCCCAGAACATGGTCATCGGCGGGCCGCCCGAGTTCAAGACCCGCGTCGACGGGCTCCAGGGCCTCAAGCGCGTCTACGGGCTGACGTTCAAGGACTTCAAGCCCCTCGACGCGGCCGGTGCACTGACCGTGACCGCGCTCAAGAACGGCCAGGTGCAGGC
>DAIESZ010000128.1 GCA_027346035.1 Propionibacteriaceae bacterium | reverse complement strand
CTCATGATCCCGGTGCTCGCCACGCTCAGCGGGGTGCTTGTCGCCGCGGGCGGGTTCATCGTCGTCCTCGGCGTCCAGCCGCTGTCCGAGGCTGCGTCCACAGGCTCGTCCACAGGCCTGTGGATTCGTGGACGCCGGTGGCTGGCCGCGCGAACCCGGAAGCAACGCCGCTTGTGGACAACGGGTCTGGGCGCCGGACTGGTG
This sequence comes from Propionibacteriaceae bacterium, assembly GCA_027346035.1. GTDB lineage: Bacteria > Actinomycetota > Actinomycetes > Propionibacteriales > Propionibacteriaceae > JAJYQH01. The sequence goes on along the minus strand of DAIESZ010000128.1, from coordinate 6,135 downwards.
GCGTTCATCATCACCCATTGGGTGGTGTGGCTGGTGGCGGCCCCGATCCTCGTGGGGGTGGTGCCGGGGCTGCTGGCCACGCCTCCCAACCGCGAACTCGTGACGCTCGAGGCCCTCGACCGCTGGGTACGGCTGATCGGCGGGTCGCTGCCGACGGGCAAGTCGATCCCCGACGCGATCCGCGCGACGGTGACCCAGGCGCCCCCGCTGCTCGTCGCGCCGGTGACCCTGCTGGTGGCCCGGCTCAATGACCGGTGGCGCACCGGCGACGCCCTGCGTGCGTTCGCCGACGATCTCGACACGGCCGACGCGGACGCGGTCGTGGCAGCCCTCATCCTGTCGGCCGAGCGCGGCGGACGTGGCGCCTCGGCCACCCTGCACGAGCTGGCGGAGTCGATCCAGGACCGCATCCGGGCGCTGCGCGAGGTCGAGGCCGAGCGCGAGAAGCCACGGATCGTCGTTCGGCAGGTCACCGCGATCACGTTGATCGTTATCGCCACGGTCGCGGTGATCAACCCCGGCTATTTCGCCGCCCTGGCGAGCCCGATCGGCCAGGTGATCGTGCTGGCGTGCCTCGGGGTCGAGGTCGGATCGCTGGTCCTGATGCACCGGCGTGCCGCGCCCGCCCCCCGTGAGCGCATTCTCTCTCCGGCGGGACCCTGACCATGCCCGCGTCCATCGATCCGCTCGCGTGGGCGGTGCTGAGCGGCATGGCCCTGGCCACAGGCATCACGCTCGTTGCCGTCGCCTCGGCGCGCCGCACCCCCCAGCTCGCCGACGCCCTGAGGGCCCTCGACGCCGCCCCCGGCACCTCCGCCGGCACTCACGATCCGGGCGAAGGCATCGGATGGGACTCACGGCTCGGCCGTTGGGCCTACACGCGGGCGCACCTGCCCGTGTCGGAGGCGACCTGGCGGCGACTGCAACTGAGCGACCGAACGATCGGCGACTTCCTCGCCGAGAAGCTCATCCTGGCGGCCGGAGGCATCGCGGCACCCCAACTCGCCGCGGCCGCGGGGATCGTGCTGGGGGTGCGACCGGGCACCATCCCGATCGGAGCGTCCCTGGCCCTCGGCGCACTCGGCTACGTCTGGCCCACGCTGCGGCTCCGCCGCGGCGAGCGGGCAACCCACGACGACGCCCGGCTGGCCATCCTCACCCTGTTCGACCTGATCACCCTCGAACGCCTGGCCAACCAGTCGGCGATCTCGTCGCTCCACGCGGCGGCGGAGCTGAGTGACACGCTCGTGTTCCGCCGCATCCGCCTCGCCGCCGACCGGGCGAGACTGGAGCAGCGCGCGCCCTGGGCCGACCTCGACGCGCTCTCCGGCGAACTCGACCTTCCCGAGATCTCCGACCTCGTCGACGTGCTCCAGCTCGATGAGCAGGGCGCCGCGCTCGCAGGAAGCCTGCGCGCCCGGGTTCGAGAGCTGCGGGACGCGCAACTCCTGCGCGAGAAGCTGCGGGCCCAGCGCGACAGCGAAGCCATGACGATCTGGATGGTGATCCCCAGCCTCGTGCTGGGGGCCCTGCTCATCGCCCCACCCCTGTTGCGGCTGCTCGGAAGCGGCTGAGCCGCCGTGGTCATCACAGTTGTGGACAACCGGCCGCGCGAACGCCGCCGCTGTGGACAACCGCGTCGGGAGAGCGTGGCGTCCACACAATCGCGTCGAACCGGATTGCCGCTGCCCTCACCGCACGACCGCGTCGCTTCCCGCGACCAACAGAAAGGATCCCCATGACCAACCCACTCACCGCGCTGAGCCTGCGCCTGCACCACGAGCTCGTGGTCGTCACCAAGCGTCGGCTTCCCGACGAGCGTGGGCTGTCCCAGTCGACCGAGAACGCGATCCTGCTCGCCGGAGCCGTCACGATCGCCCTGATCGTGATCGCCGCGATCACCGCCTACGTCACCAAGCACCTGCCCAGCTGACCATGTGCGCCCGCCCGTGCTCGCGTCGCGACGACCGCGGTCTCAGTGAATCGGTGCAGTGGACGCTGCTGACCGCCACCGCCGTGCTGCTCCTGATCGGCGGGGTGCAGACCGCCGTCGTCCTGCACACCCGAACCGTCGTGGCCAACGCCGCGCTCGCGGGCGCGGAGGCCCGGGCGACCCGCGGGGGCACGGCGGCTTCCGCCTCCGATTCCGCCCGCTCGGTGGCAGGGCGGTCCGGACTCCCGTCGATCACCGTCGACAGTCACGTGTCGGCCACCACCGTCACCGTCACGGTCGGCACCGACGTGCCCGCGCTCATCGGGATCGGGCCCCGTCGCGTCACGAGCACGGCGACGGTCCCGAGGGAGCCCTGACGTGCCGGCACCCGTCACCTGTCGCCCGCCCGGGTCACCGAACAGCCGGCGATCCGGGCAGGATCGCGGCGCCGTCGCGGTCGAGATGGCGCTACTCGCCCCGCTGGTGCTGATGATGGTCGGGCTGTTCGCCTTCGGCTACCGGCTCTGGGCGACCCGGGCCGCCGTCGAGTCCACCGCGGGCGCCGCCGCCCGCGCGGCGTCCTTGGCCTCGTCCCCCCATTCCGGTGAGACCGTTGCCCGCGACGTCGTCCTCGCCAATCTGGCGACGCTCGGGATCGACTGCGAGTCGGCTCAGGTGAGCCCCGACACCAGCGCGCTGTCCCGACCGGCCGGCCAGACGGGGAACGTTCGCGTCACCGTCACGTGTGTCGTGTCGATGCGGGATCTTGTTCTGCCGGGCGCGCCCGGCAGGATCACGGTCACCCGATCGGCGAGCGAGCCCATCGACACGTTCCGGGCGCGGCAGCCATGAGCCGGGTGATCCGCGGTGTCGCCGCGCTGGCCGTTCTGGCCCTCATTCTCGTCGGTGCGCCCTGGCTGCTCGCGAGGCTCGGCCATCTGGACGCCGCCACCAGGATCGACTGGGGCCACCTGCTCACCGCGCCCGACAACGGTGACCTTCTGCTGCTGGTGCTCACCGTGATCGGCTGGCTCGCCTGGGGGCACGTCTCGCTGACCCTCGTCTCCGAAGTCGTGGGCGTCCTCACCCGTCACCGGGTGCGCCTCCGCGTGCCCGGCTCGCAGTGGCTGCGTCCCATTGCCGCGGCGCTGGTCACCGCCCTCGTCGGTCTCGTCATCGCGCAGGCCGTCCACTCCTCGGCTCGTGGGCCCGGCGATTCCGGGTCATCGGCTCAGGCGGCGGGCGATTCCCGCTCGGTTCGCGTCGCCCCGGACTCCCAGCAGCCGCCGGCAGCCGCCGGCCCCCCTGCCACGTCGTCGGCGGCGCCCGTCGCCCCGGGGGCAGCACCGCAGCAGACCTCCGACCCCCGCCAGCCGGCTCAGAGCGCGCCAGTACCCGCCGACCAGGAGGATTCCCACACCGACGTGCGCGCCGTCTACCTCGTCCAGCCGGGCGACGACCTGTGGACCCTGGCGGTGACGCTCTACGGCGAGGGCCTCGACTGGCACGCCCTTGCCGCCGCGAACGACCTGGAGGCCGACGATCCCCTCTACCCGGGAACGGTGTTGACGGTGCCCCGGCTGAGTCAGGCCGAGGTATCGAGGCGCACCGGCCAGGGAACGATCGACACCTCCGATCGGCCCATCGTGGTGAGGCCCGGCGACACCCTCGCCCGTCTGGCGAGGGTGCATCTGGGATCCGGCTCGTCCTGGCCCGCGCTCCAGCAGGCCAACGCGTCCCTGATCCTCGACCCCGATCACCTCGAGCCCGGCTGGGTGTTGCATCTGCCTCCGCGGATCGCGTCCACCGCACGGAAGCCCCAACCGCCACCCGGACACGCAGACCCCGCGCCGACGACCGTCCCGCCGCCCACGGGCGGACTTCCGGCCCCGGCTCACGCCGGAACGTCCGACGCCGCGGGCAACCCGGCGAGCCCGGGGACGGCTGCCTCTGCCGCCGATCTGGCCGATGCGGCCGCTCCGGGGGCCGCCGCCTCGACGGGAGCCGACGGCGGGCACGTCGCACCGGGTCCCGCCGCCACCGGGATGTCACAGCAGGCGAGCGACGATCCGGCCGTGACCGACGATCTCGGCATCGCGCGCGGGATCGTGGGCGGCCTCGCCGCGAGTGTCCTTCTCGGCGTCGGTCTCGGACTCGCCCGCCGTCGGCGCGGGCAGCTGTGGGCACGCCCCCTCGGACGCCGCTTTCCCGGGCCCGACCCCTCCGCCCGGGTCTTCCACCAGGCGGTGCAACGGCTCGGGGTGAGCGCGGCGGCCCATCCCGAACCCCCGTCGCCCACCACCGTGGTTGTGGGCGAGCTCGACGACCCGCTCGGCGCATCCGGCGCCGCCGTGACGGCCCACCTCGATCTGCTGGGCAGCCTCCGAGTCCTCGGGCCGAACCAGTTCGCCCTCGCCGCCGCGGGGGGGATCGCGACGAGCCTCAGCTGCGCTCCGTGGTCGGAGGGCACCGGCGTGCTGATCGTCTCCCCCGAACTCCGATGGCTCGAGGGGCTCGACAACCCCAGCCTCACACTCGTCACCGACCTGGACGAGGGGCTCGCGCGCCTGCGCCGCGACCTCGCACTGGACGCCACCCCCACCGATCCTGGAACCGCCGCCCAGCAGGTGGCGATTGTCGACCTCACCCGACTACTGCCGGGCGAGCGCATCCGCCTGATCGGCCGGTACGAACAGCTGCTCGCACCCCCCACGCAGACCGTCGTGGTGTGGATCTGTGGCGAGGGCCAGCCTCCGATGGCCGACCCGTCATCCGGCGCGGTGCTGCAGGTGCTCGACGAGCGGCGCGCCACCCTCACCGGTGTCGGCGGCGGCTTCCTCCCGAACCTGGTGAGCGAGCCCGCGCGCCGGGCACTCGTCGAGCTGTTCTCGGTCGTGACGGCCCCCGACACCGAACCGGCCCCGTGGTGGGGGCCCGACGACGACGCCGGTGCAGGGTGGCCCACCGCCCCCGGGGGCACGGACACCACCCCACCCGCAACGGCATCCGCCGGGATGCTGACTCTGCTGCCGACCCGAGCCGACCCCACCGGGGGAGCGGTGCCGGCCGGCGCCGGTCGATTGCCCCTGACCCGGCGACCGGCCACGAGCGATCCGGAGGCCACCATGGCACGAGTTCCCGATCTCCTCGCCACCACCGACCATCCGGTGCTGTTGCTGATGGGCGAGGTGGAACTCGTCGGCGCGCGCGGACCCCGGCCCTCCCGAGCCGTCAAGCAGTGCGAGGAGTACTGCGCCTGGATCCTCGAGCATCCCGGCCGGACCGCTGTGGCCATGATCCGGTCGTTGCTCGTCGCCGAGGGAACCCGGCGCTCCAACATGTCCCGACTACGCACTTGGCTCGGAGTCAGCGCGGACGGGGACGACTACCTGCCCGACGCCTATTCGGGGCACATCCGGCTGCATCCGGGCATCACCACCGACTGGGAGCAGTTGAGGCTGCTGATCTCGGCAGGTGTCAACCAGTCCTCAGACGATGCCCTCGTCGAGGCCCTCGACCTCGTCCGCGGTGCCCCCCTCGCCGACGCCGCGCCGGGGCAGTGGCACTGGGCCGAGGAACTGCGCATCGAGATGTCGTCGACGATCCGCGACATCGGCGCCGTGCTCGCCGCACGGGCGCTCGCGGTCAACGACCTCGACCTTGCCCGTTGGGCGGCGGCCCGTGCGCTCACCGCCGCGCCCGAGGACGAACTGCTCATGGCCACCCGGGTGCGCACCGAGCACCTGGCCGGAAACCGCCCCGAGGTCGAGCGGCTCGTGCTGCACATCACCCGTCAGGCCCGGCTGCTCGGCGTCGACCTGTCCGACGCCACGGTCACGGTGCTGCAGGAGGCGATGGAGGGACGCGCCCGCGCCCGGCGCGCGTGAACCTCACACCCCGGTCATCGTGCGGAAGATCCCCGGACCACCGAGCCGGCGTGCGTGCGGGCACGACCCCCCGTGCAGCATCTCCCGATCCCCGGGATCCGCCGCCGGCGACTCCGGGAGTGTCGCCGCATCGGGACTGACGCACACACCGCACCTCTGCGTTCGGTCGACGTCGACGACCCCCAGTGGGCGGGCCGACAGGTGGTCTCGGCCATCGCTCACCTCGCCTGGTCGGCCACCGCCCTCAGCACATCCTGCAGGCCGAGCCACCACTGCTTCTTCGGACGCCGGTGCGCCATGTCGATCATCTCGGCC
>DAIESZ010000114.1 GCA_027346035.1 Propionibacteriaceae bacterium | reverse complement strand
TTCCTGCTTCCGGACGGGCGGAGAGCCTGGGAGAGCCAGGCGTGGATGTCGGCGGTTGCTGCCTGGGCCATGGCCGTGCGGTGGTGGGTGAAGCCGTGCGGTGCGGCGGGGTAGACGCGGAGGTCGACATCGACGCCCGCGGCGGACAGGCGTGCGGCCATGGCGAGGTTGTCGTGGAGCAGGATGTCTTCGGCGCCGACCACGAGAAGGGTGGGCGGCAGGCCGGTCAGGGCGGCGAAGATCGGTGAGATGTCGGGGTCGGTGCGCTCGTCCATGTGCCCGAGATAGGCCTCAAGGAAGTATTCGTCGGCGATGAGCCGCCCGGCCGGGGTGCGCGCGCTGAGGTCGTAGGTGCCGAACTGCAACGCCGCGGCCATGAAGGGACTGGTGCCGCGGTCGCGCAGGCGCAGCAGCGTGGTGACGGCCAGCGTGGAGCCTGCCGAGAACCCGCCGATGGCCAGTGCGGCGGTGCCGAACTGCCGCTCGGCGTGCTCCGCAAGCCAGAGCGCGACCAGCTCGCAGTCGTCAGGCGCCGCCGGCCAGGGGTGTTCCGGCGCCAACCGGTAGTCCACGCTCACAACGACGACGTCCAGCGCGTCGGCCATCATCCGGTTATGGGAGTCATCCGCGGCCGCCGAGCTGAGGTAGAAGCCTCCACCGGGGACTTGCAGGATGACGCCGGCGGGCGTGCCCCGACGCGGGGCGTGGATGCGGACGGTCACACTGCGGTTGTCGACCCTCAACCGCCGGACATCTGCGGGTGGCTCAGCCGCAGGTCGGGCCCGCGCCTGGGCGCGGGCCACGCGGAGTTCTTCGTGGTTGCGCGGACCGCGGCCCGGAGGTCGTGCGGAGTAGAACGCACGTGCGTCGTCGACCAGGGGAGCCAGCGCGGGATCGATCAACTTGTTCAAGCCGAGTCGCACGACCCAGACACTAGCGCTCGCCAAGCAGCCTTTGCGGGCCTCGGAGCCGGACCGGCGCTGGTGGGGACACGCACGTGGCGCGACCAGCGCGGGCGGTCGAGGCGCAGCCGCCACGACCGAAGGGGATGGACGAGGGCGCGGCCGAGCCCGATGTCACATCGACTTGTCCTGCGTCTGACGGGCATGTCGCGGTGTCTCACCAGATGTGGCGAAGTCTCATCCGGGCTGTCACCCGACCGCGTTCCCTGGCATCGTGGCCGGACGCAACGAATCCGACCCGCACCTGTTGCGGGCATGGCGAGGCATGGCAGCAACGGTCGGACCGCACGGCTTCCTGCGACAGCAGTCCGCCACCATGGATCGCCGTGACTCCCGCGACCTCCTCCCGGGCATCACCTGCCCGACCTTCGTCATCCACGGGGCGGAGGACCGACTCATCCACCCGGACGCCGGACGGGAGACCGCGGCCGCCGTGCCGACCAGCACGCTGAGCATCGTCGAGCAAGCCGGCCCCTTCCTGTTTCTCGAACGACCCGACGCGGCGATCGCCGCCGCGGATGTCCGGGGTTGAGGTGTCTCGAGAGACCTGATCGCAGATGTGCCCGGGGGCGGTGACCAGTCCGGGACCATCGGAGGGACACGCAACGTGCGCCCGGCCGGTGGCCGGCCCCCGGTGACCTGTCAGGCGACTCATGTGAGACATATGTCGCGACTCATCACACAGGTGGGCGCAGAGGGACTCGAACCCCCGACCCCCTCCTTGTAAGGGAGGTGCTCTAACCAACTGAGCTATGCGCCCTCGGCACGGCCCGATCGGGCCGTGGCCCATTGTGACAGCAGACGCGGATGAGCCGTCACCTCGTCCGGCGCCGGGATCAGCCGAGGGCCGCCCGGACGATCTCGGAGACCCGGCGTCCGTCGGCGCGTCCGGCGATCTCGGCGGTGACGGCCTTCATCACCTGCCCCATCTGCTTCATGGTCGGCGCCTCGCCACCGGCGGCGAGCGCGGCGATCCGGGCGTCGACGATCGCACTGATCTCGTCGTCGCCCAGCTGCGCGGGCAGGTACTGGGACAGGAACTCGGCCTCGCCCGCCTCCTTCGCGGCGAGTTCGGGACGCCCGCCCTCCGCGTAGGCCTGCGCGGAGTCCTTGCGCTTGTTGACCTCGCGGGTGATCACCCGCAGTTCCTCGTCGTCGGCGAGTTCGCGCGCCTGCTTGCCGGCGACCTCCTCGTTCATGATCGCGGCCAGGGCCATCCGCACATTGCTCTTCGCCGCCTCGTCGCGTGCCTTCATGGCGACGACGAGATCGGCCCTGAGCCGCTCCTTGAGTGCTCCCACGGCGCATCCTTTCGGTTGGGCAACCCCGTCAGTCTCCCACGGGGCGCTCGCCGGGCTCCACCCTCGACCCCCGCAACCCGGGCAGCGGACCGAGGGCCAGCTCGGCGGCGTCGGCGAGGTCGGGCAGGTCGGCGCGCGCCCGGCCCATGTGGACGCCGGACCCGTCGGCCCGGCAGGGCGTCCCCTCGGCGCGCCAGTGTGCCGCCGCCTCGGCCACGAGGTGCGCCGGCAGGCGCCCGGACGCGTTCGTGACCCGCCACCAGGGGACGCCTGGGGCGTCGCAGCGGCCGAGGTGGCTGCCCACCTGCCGGGGGTTCGCGTCGAACAGTGCCGCGATGTCGCCGTAGCTCACCACCCGGCCGGACGGTACGAGCCGGGCCACGGCGTACACCTCGTCGGGGGTCATGGTCCGATCCTGCCGTGCCGCGGGGGCCCGCGCACCGCGGTCGGGCTCCGGACCACCCGCGCGGCGTTCCGCGCCCCCCGGGTAGCCTCGGGTCACGTGGTGACCGTCCGCAGGATCCTGCTCGCGCTGCTCCTGGCCATGTTGATGCCACTGGCCGGGGCCGCCCAGTCGGCCCGCGCGGCCTCAGCCCCGGCGTCGCCGGGGTCCTCGGCCGGGGCCACGTCGACCCCCGACCCGGGCTGGTCCGTGGTGCCGACGGCGTCGTCGAAGCTCACCGCCGGCAACTGCGCGCAGGTGCTGTTCGTCGGCGTCCGAGGATCGGGGGAGCCCGCGCCGTACGGCCCGACGATCGCCGACTTCCGCGACGCGCTCGCCCCGCGGGCCGGCTCGGCCACGGTCCGCCAGGCCTATCTCGACTACCCGGCGAGCGCGATCGACGCCATCGACACCCAGACGGTCGAGCAGGCGATCTTCGACCCGACCGCTCCCCGCAACGCCTACTTCGTGTCCGTCTCCGCCGGGGTGACGGCTCTCACCGGGCTGATCGCCTCCCAGTCGCAGGCCTGCCCCGACCAGCGGCTGCTGCTGGTGGGGTTCTCGCAGGGTTCGGAGGTGATCGTCCGGACGCTGGCGGCCCATCCCCAGGGACCCCGGCTGCTCGCCGCGGTGCTGCTGGGGGATCCGGTGCATTATCCGGGCCAGAACGAGGTCGAACTCGACGGCACCGCGGGCAACCGGGCCTTCGGCCTGGTCACCGCTCTCACCTACCTGCGCTCGGTCGCCAACCCGTTCACCAATCCGACCCGCGCCGACCAGGTGCGCGCGGTGGTGCAGGCCGCGGTCGACATGTACCAGGGGACCGTCGACACGACCAGGTTGGACATGATGATGTCCTCCGACGGGCTGTCGATCTCCGGAACCGACGCCCCCCGCGTCTATTCGGTGTGCGACACCGGCGACCTCGTCTGCGACGCGGCGAAGCCGCTGGCCCGCATCCTCACGACCGCGAGCACGATCACTGCCGAGCGCGACCGGGCGCGCCCGATCCATCTGGGTTACCACGGCGCCGCCGTCGGGAACACCGTGACGGCCGTCGCGGACGCCCTGGCCCGGATCCCGGCCCAGCCCTCACCGACCGCTCCGGTGGCCGCCCCGGCGACGATCGGATCATGGCTGCCGGTGGGGCTCGCGGGCGTCGCGGTCACCCTGGTGCTGCTCGTCGTCGTGCTCCATCTCGGACGCCGGTTCCGGCGGGCCCGCTCGGCCGACTGAGTCGTGGTCGCGGGCCGCGGCTCGCCCGTGCGCGGCGGCGGCGGATACACTCGCCCCTCGTGGCACTAGAAGACCTGCAGAACACCATCGCCGACCTCGAGCGATCCCTCGACAGCATCGAGGCCGTCGTCGACCCCGAGGGCAAGCGCGCCGAGCTCCGCGAGCTCGAGGAGCAGGTCAGCGCCCCCGACCTCTGGGACGACCAGGCGAACGCGCAACGGGTCACCTCCCGGCTGTCGATGCTCCAAGGGGAGGTGGAACGGGTGACCGGCCTGCGTCAGCGTCTCGACGACGTGCAGGTGCTGCTGGAGCTCGGGGCCGAGGAGGGCGACGCCGACTCGATCAGCGAGGCCGAGCAGGAGATCGTCCGGCTCAGGAAGGACATCTCGGGCCTCGAGGTGCGCACCCTGCTCTCTGGCGAGTACGACGAACGCGACGCGCTGGTGACGATCCGCTCCGAGGCCGGCGGCATCGACGCCGCCGACTTCGCCGCGATGCTGCTGCGCATGTACACCCGATGGGCCGAGCGTCACAACTACGGCTACGAGGTGTACGACGTCTCCTACGCGGAGGAGGCGGGCATCAAGTCGGCCACCTTCGCCGTCCGCGCGCCGTTCGCCTACGGGTCGCTGTCGGTCGAGGCCGGCACCCACCGGCTGGTGCGCATCTCGCCGTTCGACAACCAGGGACGCCGGCAGACGTCGTTCGCCGGGGTCGAGGTGCTCCCCGTCACCGAGGAGACCGACCACATCGACGTGCCCGAGGGCGACATCCGCGTCGACGTGTTCCGCTCGTCGGGTCCGGGCGGTCAGAGCGTCAACACCACCGACTCCGCGGTGCGGATCACCCACCTGCCGACCGGCATCGTCGTGAGCTGCCAGAACGAGAAGTCGCAGTTGCAGAACAAGGCTGCCGCGCTGCGGGTGCTGCAGTCGCGGCTGCTCGAGCGCGCCCGGCAGGAGCGCGAGGCACAGATGAAGGAGCTGAAGGGCGACTCGGGCAACTCGTGGGGATCGCAGATGCGTTCCTACGTGCTGCACCCGTACCAGATGGTCAAGGACCTGCGTACCGACCACGAGGTGGGCAACCCCGACGCGGTCTTCGACGGCGACATCGACGGGTTCATCGACGCCGGGATCCGCTGGCGCCGTCGCGGCGTCTGAGGCCGAACGGCTTCCCGGAACGCGGCGCCAGGCGGGTCGAATCGGGCGATCGCGGGCGGGTACCTTAGAATTCTTCAGAACCCGCGCGTCGGAACGTGACGCGTGACCCGGGCTCACTTCCCCAGCAAGAGGCCGATGCATGATCACCTTCGACAACGTCACCAAGTTCTACGACGCTCAGCAGACCCCGGCGCTGTCCAACGTCAATGCGCAGATCGACAAGGGCGAATTCGTCTTCCTCGTGGGCTCGTCGGGCTCCGGGAAGTCGACGTTCCTCCGGCTGATCCTGCGTGAGCTGGTCACCAGCAGGGGACAGGTGCTGGTCGCGGGCAAGGACCTCTCCCGGATCCACCCGTGGAAGATCCCGCAGCACCGGCGCCGGATCGGAACGGTGTTCCAGGACTTCCGGCTGCTGCCGGGCAAGACGGTCAACGAGAACGTGGCGTTCGCGCTCCAGGTGATCGGACGTCCCACCAGCGAGATCAAGCGCCGGGTGCCCGAGACGCTGCAGACCGTGGGTCTGGTGGGCAAGGGTGACCGCCTGCCCGATGAACTCTCCGGTGGGGAGCAGCAGCGGGTCGCGATCGCCCGGGCGTTCGTCAACAACCCCGCCATCCTCATCGCCGACGAACCCACGGGCAACCTCGACCCGGCCACGAGCGTGGGCATCATGAAGTTGCTCGACCGGATCAACCGCACCGGCACCACGATCATCATGGCCACCCACGACTCGACGATCGTCGACCAGATGCGCCGCCGGGTGCTCGAACTCGACAAGGGAGTCCTGGTCCGCGACCAGACCAAGGGTGTCTACGGCGCGTCCTGACGCCCCGACCCGCCACCGCACGCCACACACGAAGGATTCAGCCTGATATGCGCCACACACTGCGGGAAACCTGGTCGGGGTTGCGACGGAACCTGTCGATGACCGTTGCCGTGATCGTGACCATGTGGGTGTCCCTCACCCTGTTCGGCACCGGGCTGATGACCACTCAGCAGGTCGACCTGGTCAAGGGCAAGTGGTACGACAAGATCGAGATCTCCGCGTTCCTGTGCGTCAAGGACCTCGGCCAGTACCCGGGGGGCACGTGCACCGCGAATCAGGACACCACCGATGCCCAACGGGCCGCCATCCAGAAGGCGTTGCAGGCCAATCCCGAGGTGCAGAAGGTCTACTACGAGACCAAGGCCGAGGCCTACCAGCAGTTCCAGCAGACGTACAAGAACACG
>DAIESZ010000106.1 GCA_027346035.1 Propionibacteriaceae bacterium | reverse complement strand
CGAGCCGATCCTGCGGGTGAGCGAGCTCGGATACCGGCGCTTCGGGGAGAACCGGATGCAGGAGTTGCAGGCGAAGACCGCGCAGCTGCGCGAGCTCGGACACCCGGAGATCGAGTTCTGCGTCATCGGCCACCTGCAGACGAACAAGGCGAGGATCGTCGCCGAGCTGGCCACCGAGTTCCAAGCTCTCGACTCCGTGCACCTCGCGCGGGAGCTCGACCGGAAGTGCGAGGCGTCCGGTCGCCGCCTCGACGTGCTCGTTCAGGTGAATTCCAGCGGCGAGGCGTCCAAGTCCGGCGTCGCCCCCGACCAGGCGCCCGCGCTCGCGTCGGAGCTGCGGCACTGCGCGTGGCTGCGGGTGCGTGGGCTGATGACGATCGCGGTGAACTCGCCCGAGCCGGGGCCGGTGCTCGCCTGCTTCGACCGGGTGCTCGAGGTGCAGCGACGGCTGCGGGACGCCGCGTTCGACGGTCTGAGCTGGGACGACCTCAGCATGGGGATGACCAACGACCTCGAACTGGCCATCTCCCGGGGGGCGACCTGCGTGCGGGTCGGCCGGGCCATTTTCGGGGAACGGGTCGCCGGGGTGCCCGGTGTGCCTGACTCATCACGACCGCGACGGGGAGCTCATGACCAGGAGTGAGGCCGGCACGCCCCGCCGACCCGAGGCGGCGAAGGCCGCGGAACGGGCCACCGATGTCCTGGGCCTGGTGGGGCTCGTGGCCTCGATCGTGATCGCCGGATCCTCGGTATCGCTCGCCCGGTTCCAGCCGGGCGGCCTTGACTTCGTCCCCGGCCTGCGCTTCCTCCGCGGTCGTCTCGGACGCCAGGTGTCCCTTGTCGTGCTCTTCGCCGCGACGGCCTGCCTGGGCGCCGCGTGGTGGTTCCTCCGGGGGGTTGGCGGCCGTCGGCGCTGGGTCTACCTCGGCGCCTGGCTGATCCCGCTGCTGGTCGCACTCCCGACGATCTCGAGCGATCTGTACAACTACGCCGAACAGGGTTGGGCGTTGGTGCACGGAGCCGATCCGACGATGGTTCCCGCGGGAACTGTCCCCGGACCCTTCCGGGGCTGGGCCGGATACTGGGTGGGGACGACCGTGCGCTATCCGCAGCTGGGCCTCGCGCTGTCGGCGCTCAGCGTCCTGCTGGGTTTCGGCCACCAATACCCCACGCTCGTCGCGCTCCGGATCTGGCCCGTCCTGGGCCTGCTCCTGCTCGTCGTCGCGGTGATCGCGCTCAGCCCCGACCGGGGTCCGGCCGCGGCGGACCGCGCCTGGCTGGCCGCGGCCAACCCGGTCGTGCTCATGCACGGGATCGTCGACGGTCACAGTGATCTGTTGGCCGTCTCGCTGGTGCTGCTCGGCGTCGCGTGGTTCGAGGGACGCCCCGGGCGGCGGCGCAGCGGCTGGAGCCGATGGTCGGTGGCCGCGGCGCTCTGGCTGACCGCAGGACTCATCAAGCCGACGGCGATGCTCCTGCTCGCCGTGCTGCCGTGGCTGCACCGGAGGGCGGCGCTCGGCGCCCTCCGGAGGCTCGTCCGACTGTCCGTGTCGGGTGCGGTCGTCGCAGGGTGCGTCGCGGCGACGACCGCGGTGACGTTCCTGCTCCCCGGCGGCCTGCACTGGTTGAGCGGCACCGGCGACCCGGGGACGTTCACCGACTCACTGCCCCGCGTCGCGCAGATGGTCGTCTGGGAGGTGTCCCGGCACGTGGCCGGGGTGGGCACCGACCATCCGCCGTTCGGTTCGGTGATCGTGCCGGTGTCGCTCGCGGCCACCCTGCTGTTCATCGCCGTCGCGGTCGTGTCGTCGACGAGCCTGGAGGCGTGGACGGTCGCCCTCATCGTGCTCGCGGGACTGGCCCTTCTCGGCCCGGCGTCCCGCCCCTGGTACTTCCTCGGGATCGCGCCGAGCCTCGCGCTGCTGCCCACCACCGGACGCCGTGAGGCGCTCCTGTGGCTGCAGTTCCTCCTGTGGGGCCTGGTGCGGCTCCCGACGCTGTTCGTCAACGGGATCGTCGTGTCGCTGGTGCCGTGGGTGGCGATCGGGGTGGTGATCGTCATCGCTCACCTCGACGTGGTGTCGCGCCGCGCGGCTGGGGCGGGTACGTCAGTGCTTGCCGGACTCCAGGTTGTCGATGACGAGGCGTGGCACGTCGTCGGCGGGCGAGTAGCCGAACAGCTGGGCGAAGAAGCTCACCTCGCACTCGAGGCGCCGACGCCGAGCGGTGCGCGTCCGGAACCCGTGCCCCTCGCCCGGGAACGTCACGAGGGCGACCGGCAACCCGCGTGAGCGCACCGCCGCGGCCATCTGCTCGGCCTGGTTGGGAGGCACTACCTGGTCGTCGAGTCCCTGCAGCAGCAGCATCGGCGTCCGCAGCGCTCCCGCGTGATGGATCGGCGAGCGGGCGATGTACACCTCCCGGTCGGCCGGGTAGGGGCCGACCAGCGAGTCGAGATAGCGGGACTCGAACTTGTGGGTGTCGGTCGCCAGCAGTTCCAGGTCGCCCACCCCGTAGCGGCTCACCCCGGCCGCGAAGATCCGGGTGGTGACCAGGGCCTGGAGGGTGGTGTACCCGCCGGCGCTGCCGCCGGTGATCACGACCCGTCGGGGGTCGACCGCGTCGTCCATGACCAGGTGCGCCACCGTGTCGACACAGTCGTCGACGTCGGCGACGCCCCACTGGCGGTGCAGCCGGGTGCGGTAGGCCCGCCCGAAGCCCGTCGAGCCCGAGTAGTTGACGTCGACGACCCCGAACCCTCGGGAGGTCCAGAACTGGGTCGCGAGGTCGAACTCGCTGCTCGCCATCGACGTGGGTCCGCCGTGGGTGAGCACGATCAGCGGCGGACGCTCGTCGCCGGGCGCCTCAATGTCGCGGGCGGGCTGGGGCGGGTAGAACCAGGCGTGCACCGTGCCGTGACGCCCGGCCACGACCAGCGGGCGAACCGGTGACACCGGATAGTGCGGTGTCTCGCCGGTGGGGCGGACGATGGTCTCGTGCCCGGTGCGCGGGTCGATCCGGACGACGGCGCCGGGGCCGCAGTCGCAGCCGATGATCGCCCACACCACGTCACCGGCGACGGCCAGCGAATGAACCGCTGCCCGGGATCCGCCCAGGCGATGGCGCCGCCCGCCGGGGGCGAGCAGCACCAGATCGCGACGTCCGTCGAAGAAGGGTGCCACCACCACCGACCCGTCGGCCAGGCCCGCGACGGCCTCGTGGTTCAGCGTCCACAACGGGCCGGCGTAATCGTGCTCGTCGGTGCCGAGCGAGCGGACGCCGAAACCGTCCCACACGTGCGGCGTCCAGTACCCGGACTCGTCGCTGAAGAACAGCAGCCGCCCGTCGGGCAGCCAGGTCGGGTGGGTCGCCGCGGTGTCGGGCCGGTCGGCGACGGTGACGACGTCGGCCACCGACCCGTCGCGCAACTCGCCGACCCGGATCCGGGTGTCGTCCCACGGCATGTGGGGGTGGTCCCATTCCATCCAGGCCAGCCGTCCGTGGGCGGTCAGGTCGGCGCAGGCGTAGAAGTCGGCGCCGGCGACGAGCACTCGGCCCCCGTCGGGATTGTCGGTGTGCAGGTCGAGAGCGACGATCGCGGTGACCGCCTCGCCGGGGCCGGAGTGGTCCTCCCGGATCGCCGTCGCGATCCCGAGCGCGGGATGCACCCGCAGCCCGCCGAACCGGAACCGGCTGGTCACCGGGGTGATCGGACGCCGCTCCTCGCTCGGTTCGAGCACGTGCACGCCGCCGTCGTGGTCGTCGCAGTAGACGACCCATCCGTCGCGGGCGTGGTAGGCGCCGCCGCCGTACTCCATCACCCGGCTGCGCACCGACACCGGGCGAGGGGTCAGCTCGACCGTGGTGCCGCGGTGGTGGCGGACGAGACTGACCCGCCCGTCCTCGTCGGGCAGGCCCTCGAGCCAGAGCACCGACTCGCCGTCACCGGTGAGCTCCTGCAGGCCGACCGTGCCGCGGAGCACGTCGTCGATGGAGATGGGGGAGGGCCAGGAGCCGTAGGGAAGTACCTCGCTCATGTCCTCCAGCCTCGCACACCGACCTGCTCGCCACGCCGTGTTCGACGCCCCTGACAGGTGGGGGGCGGAATCGGGTGGGGCGCATTGCCCCATGCCGCCGACTAGGGCAGAATCACCCCCACAACGTCCGATCTGTCGCGCGATGCAGGGGAAGGCACTCGCCGATGAGGGAGGACACCATGACGACTGTGAACGCGCCCAACCGGGGCATGGTCTACATCCACAGCGCGCCGCCGGCCCTGTGCCCACATGTCGAGTGGGCACTGGCGGGCGTGCTTGGTGTACCCGTGAACCTGTCGTGGACACCCCAGCCTGCGGCGCCCACGACCCGGCGCGCCGAGTACTCGTGGAGCGCCCCGGGTGGCACCGGTGCCCGGTTGGCCAGTTCGCTCAACAGCTGGCAGCAGCTCCGATTCGAGGTCACCGAGGACTTCAGCGCCGCGAGTGAGGGGCACCGCTGGAGCTACACGCCGGGCCTCGGGTTGTTCTACGCCGCCACCGGCGTCCACGGCGACATCATGATCGGCGAGGAGCGGATCAAGAACGCGATGCTCGGCGAGACGCTTGGTCGCGAACCCGTCACCGTGGCACTCGATCGCCTGCTCGGGCGCCCCTGGGACGACGAACTCGAGATCTTCCGGCATGCGGGCGACGACGTCCCCGTGCGCTGGCTGCACAGGGTCGGTTGATCCGATGACCGGCGATGGCGCACCGGGCGTCGACCCCGATGACGCCACCGTGGGGTGCTGGCGGTGACCGCACGCGTCCCCGAGCAGGTGCCGGACCTCGTGGCCGCACTCGCGGGTGACAGGACCGTCGACGGGGTGTGGACCAACGGCATCGGAGGAACAACCTGGCGGCTGGGCCGCGCGGAGGACACCACCTATCTCAAGGTGGGCCCGATCCACCCGGAATTCGACCCGGTGCGGGACGCCGCACGCTACGAGTGGCTCGCGTCGTACGTCCCCGTGCCCGTGCCGCTGGGCGTCGGGGAGCTGGACGGATGGGGTTGGTTCGAGTCGGCCCCCGTGCCGGGGTGGATGGCCGTTGACGGCTTCGGCGGTCCGGCCCCGCGGTTCGCCGACCGGGTGGGGGAAACCATCCGGGCACTGGGCGCCGCCTTGCGGCATTTCCACGACACCGTGCCCGTCGACGACTGTCCCTTCACCTGGAGCGCCGAGGAGCGGCTGGCCCGCCTCCCGCCGGCCGCGGCGCGCCGTGTCGGAGCGGTGCCCCACCTCGACCCGGTGGTGTGCCACGGGGACGCCTGCAACCCCAACACGCACCTGTTCGACGACCTCAGCGTCGCCGGATTCGTCGACCTGGCCCGCTCCGGTGTCGCCGACCGGTGGGCGGACCTGGCTCCCGCGTCGATGAGCGTTGGGTGGAACTTCGGGGGCGGCCTGGAACACCTGTTGCTTGAGGGCTACGGCATCGGCCGGGACATCCCGATGGACGCGGTCAAGCTCGATTGGTATTCGCGGCTGTGGGACGCCGGCGGCGTGCCACCCGCGCCCCAGTCACCGTGAGGCGAGCGGGGCCCGAGCGGCGGGTCGTCGACCGCGGCGTCAGGACGCCAGGCCGCGGGACTGGTGCGCGTTGCTGACGACGACGGCCACATTGTGGCCGCCGAAGCCGAACGAGTTGTTGATCGCGGCCAGGTCGCCACCGGGTAGGTCACGCACCGTGGTGGCGATGTCGACCGGCAGATCCGGCTCGAGGTTCTCGATGTTGATCGTGGCGGGTACCGTGCGCGAGTTGATCGCCATCACCGTGGCGAACGTCTCGAGGGAGCCCGCGCCGCCGAGCAGGTGGCCGGTCATCGACTTGGTGCTGGTGACGACCACCTCGTCGGCGTACTTGCCG
>DAIESZ010000090.1 GCA_027346035.1 Propionibacteriaceae bacterium | reverse complement strand
CCCGTCCTCGGTGGCTCGGTGGTGGCTATCGGAAACGCCCCGACCGCCCTGTTCCACTTGCTGGAGCTGATCCTCGACGGCGCTCCCCGGCCGGCCGCCATCGTCGGCTGCCCGGTCGGCTTCATCGGCGCCTCCGAATCGAAGGAGGCCCTCATCGGGTTCAGCGCCGAGTACGGGATCGACATCCCCTACGTCACCGTCAAGGGACGCCGCGGCGGATCGGCGATGACGTCGTCGGCACTCAACGCCCTCGCGCAGGAGAAGGAATGACCGGCCGCTTCTACGGCGTCGGCGTCGGACCCGGCGACCCGGAACTGATCACGCGGAAGGCGGCACGGCTGATCGGATCCGCCGACGTCGTCGCCTACCACGCGGCCAGCGGCAAGGAATCCAACGCGCGCCGCATCGCCGCCGACCTCGTGCCCGACACCGCGATCGACGAGGAACTCACCTACCCCGTGACCACCGGCAACACCGATCACCCCGGCGGTTACGCCGGTGCCATCGCCGACTTCTACGAGGAGGCCGCAAGCCGTCTTGCCGGGCATCTGGACTCCGGGCTCGATGTGGTCCTGCTCGCCGAGGGCGATCCCCTTTTCTACGGCTCGTACATGTACATGCACGACCGGTTGTCGCAGCGCTACGTGACCGAGGTGGTGCCCGGGGTTCCGGCGTTCGCCGCGGCGGCAGCCGCAGTCGCCAGCCCGCTCGTGCGGCAGACCGACGTGCTCACGGTCCTACCGGGCACCCTGCCCGAGCCGGAGTTGGCCCGTCGTCTCGCCGACACCGACGGTGCGATCATCATGAAACTCGGGCGCACCTTCCCGGCCGTGCGCCGGGCCTTGGAGGCGGCCGGCCGGCTCGATCATGCTCTGTACGTCGAGCGCGCCTCGATGCCCGAGCAGCGGTGGCTGCCCGTCGACCAGGTTGACGCCGACACGGTGCCCTACTTCTCTTTGATCGTGGTTACCGGCGACTCCCTCAACGGACACCGCTCCCGCACCCGCGACCCGCAGCCGGCCACGCCGGCCAAACCGGCCGCGGGGCCCGAACTACTCGTCATCGGCCTGGGCCCCGGCCCCGATGCCTGGCTGACACCCGAGGCGTCCGACGCCCTCGCCGACATCAGCCACGTCGTCGGCTACGGCCCCTACGTCGAGCGGGTACCCCAGCGAGCGGGTCTCACCCGCCACGCGTCGGGCAACACCGTGGAGGTCGAGCGGGCGCGGTTCGCCCTGGAGCTGGCCACGGCGGGCGAGAAGGTCGCGGTCGTCTCCGGCGGGGACGCGGGCATCTTCGGCATGGCGGCGGCCGTGTTCGAGGCCGCCGAGGACCCCGCCTACGCCGGCGTGAGGATCCGAGTGCTGCCGGGGATCAGTGCGGTGCAGGCCGTGGCCGCGCGCGCCGGCGCGCCGATCGGCGCGGACTTCGCGGTCGTCAGCCTGTCCGACCGGTTGAAGCCCTGGGCGGTGGTGGAGCGGCGGCTGCGTGCGATCGCCGAGGCGGACCTCGTCCTCGCCATCTACAACCCCGCCTCGCGAACCCGCACCGAGCAGGTCGGCCTGGCCCAGCGGATCCTCCTCGAGCACCGCAGGCCCGATACCGTGGTGATCGTCGGCCGCGACGTCGGGCGCCCCGGGGAGAGCCTGACGGTCACCACCTTGGCAGAGCTCACCCCCGAGACGATCGACATGAGGTGCCTACTCATCGTCGGAGCCGACGGCACCCGCCGCGGCGCAGGAGGCGTGTGGACACCGAGGTTCGTGCGATGACGGTCCATTTCGTCGGCGCCGGCCCGGGGGCGGCCGATCTCCTCACCGTGCGCGCCACCCGCCTGTTGGCCCAAGCCGACGTCGTCCTCTATCCGGGCACCTACATCGACCCCGGCATGCTGACTCACGTCAGCCCCTCGGCAACCCTCGTGGACACCCAGGACCTCGACCTCGACCAGATCGTCGAACGTCTCGAGGCGGCGCACCGCGACGGCCAGGACGCCGTCCGCCTCGCCTCGGGCGACCTGTCGATCTACTCCGCCCTGTTCGAGCAGACCCGACGCCTGGACGCCGCAGGGGTCCCGTGGGATGTCACCCCGGGCGTGCCCGCGTACGCGGCCGCGGCGGCACTCGTCGGGCGCGAACTCACGGTTCCCGAGGTGGCGCAGTCGGTCGTCCTCACCCGCACCCGGATGCGGTCGACCAGGATGCCAGAGTCGGAGTCCCTCGCCGCCTTCGCGGCCACACAGGCGAGCCTCGTCCTCCATCTCGCCATCACCAGGACCCGGACCCTGATGGCCGAACTCGAACCCCACTACGGTGCGGACTGCCCCGTCGTGGTGGTCTACCGGGCCAGTCAACCGGGCGAACTCGTGGTCCGCGGAACGGTCGGATCGATCGCCGACGCGGTCGAGCAAGCCGGCCTCAGACAGGCGGCGGTCATCCTCGTCGGGCGCGCCCTCGACCCGGGCAACGGCGGGGAGTCCTACCTCTACGACGCCGGCAGGGACCGCTCGGTCAAGCGTCCCGGGTGAACGCCCACTGAGTGACGGCGCGCGCGGGCTTCCAGCCCGTGTACGAGCCGATCGGTGACGCGGTCTCCACCGAGATGCGGGTCAGCTCCCCACCGTGAGCGGAGTGCAACTCACCCAGAAGCCGTTCGGTCTCCAGGGTGACCCCGTGGACGACCAGCCGCCCGGACGTCCCCAGGGCCGCCATGCACGCGTCGACGACTCCGGGGGTGGTGGCCCCGCCGCCGACGAACACGACGTCCGGACGCCGGAGGCCCTGGAGCGCCTCCGGGGCAGCCTTCGCCACAACCCGAAGGCCAGGCACCCCCAGGCGAAGGGCGTTGCGCCCGATCCGCTCGGCCCGCTCCCGCTGGGCCTCGATGGCTGTCGCGGTGCACGTGGGATGTGCCCTCATCCACTCGATCCCGATCGAGCCCGCGCCGGCACCAACGTCCCACAGATGCTCCCCCGGCGTGGGGGCAAGCCGCGCCAGGGCGGACGCGCGCAGGTCCCGCTTGGTGAGTTGCCCGTCATGCTCGAACAGACTGTCCGGCAGCCCAGCCACCCATCCCCCGCGAGGCGGCCCGATGAGCTCGACGGCAATGATATTGAGCCGCGGCGCCACCTCGGACCACCTGTCGGCACTCGCATCGGTCCGCGAGAAGTCCTCCCCGCCCAGGTTGCCCAGCACATGCATCACGCTCTCGCCATACCCAGCTTGGGACAGCAGTTCCGCCACCTCCCGGGGCGTCGTCTCGTCCGCCGACAACGCGATGACGCGACGACCAGGAGCCAGTTCCCGAAGGATGCGCGAAGCCTCCCGGCTGACAAGACTGACCACGGCGCACGACTCCGCCGGCCACCCCATCTCCGCGCGGGCCAGCGCGACCGAGGACACCGACGGATGGATCCGGACGCGATCCGGACCCAGGACGCTGATGAGCGTTGAGCCGATACCCGACACGAGCGGGTCCCCTGAGGCGAGCGCGACCACCGGTCCCTCCACCTGACTGTTGACCAGGTCAGCGAGCTGCGGACGCAGAGGCGTGGGCCAGGTGATCCGCCGTTGCGCGGGCTGGACGGGCACCAGGCCGAGGTGCCGCTCGCCGCCGAGCACGACACCTGCTTTGAGAACCACCTCCCGCAGGTGCGCCGGCAGTCCCCGCCACCCGTCCGCGCCGATCCCCACGACGGTCACTGTCGGCAGGCCACGGGACGGATGAGGGCTGGACACGAGGCCTCACGCTATCGTGACACCAGGCACGAGGTGCCTCGGGGGCCCAGCGATCGGAACGGCGGTCGGGGCCGATGAGGAGAATCAGGGAAGCCGGTGAGACTCCGGCACAGGCCCGCTGCGGTAAATCCGGCCCCTTGTGGGGACCCGACAAGTCCGAAGACCGGCCTCGCGCCCGTCCATATCGATGGCGAACGAGCGGGAGCCTCACATGCCACTGCACTACCCCTTTTCCGCGGTCGTCGGCTGCGAGCCCGACCTGATGGACAACATGGGTCTCGCACTCGTGCTGGCGACCATCTCACCCGAGATCGGCGGCGTCTTGGTGCGTGGCGAGAAGGGAACCGCGAAATCGACAACCGTGCGCGCCCTCACCGCCGTGCTGCCGGCGATTGACGTGTATGCCGACGACCGCTTTTCGGTTGACCCCGCCGATCCCACGACGACGTCTCCCGACGGCCCCTTCGACGCGCGGGCGCAGACGCTGAGCCGCCCCGTGCGCCTGGTCGAGCTTCCCGTGGGTGCGACCGAGGACCGCGTGATGGGGTCCATCCACCTCGAACGCGCCCTGTCACAGGGCAAGGTCGAATACGAGCCGGGGCTCTTGGCGCGCGCCCACCGCGGCGTCCTGTACGTCGACGAGGTCAACCTGCTGCACGACCACCTGGTCGACCTGCTGCTCGACGCCGCCGCCATGGGCCGGGCCACCGTCGAGCGCGACGGGGTCTCCCTCGAACACCCGGCCCGGTTCGTTCTCATCGGCACGATGAATCCCGAGGAGGGAGAGCTCCGGCCACAGTTCCTCGACCGGTTCGGACTCACCGTCGAGGTCGCCGCACCGCGCGACCCCAACCTGCGCGCAGAGGTCGTGCGCCGCCGGATGGCCCACGACGCGGACCCGGCAGCCTTCGCCGAACGCTACCGCGATGCCGAGCTCGTCCTCACCGAACGGATCCGGACGGCCCAGGAGCGACTGGACGTCGTTCGGCTCAGCGACGCGGCGCTGCTCAAGATCGCCACCATCTGCGCCGCGTTCGAGGTGGACGGCCTACGAGCGGACCTCGTCACTGCCCGTACCGCGGTCGCCCACGCCGCCTGGCAGGGCCGCGACCAGGTCACCAAGGCCGACATCCGCCGAGCAGCCCTCCTCGCCCTGCCGCACCGCCGCCGCCGCAACCCCTTCGACGCCCCGGGCCTGGACGAGGACCTGCTCGATCAGCTCCTGGGAGACGACGAACTACCTCCCGAGCCGCCACCCGCCCCCGACGACGGGACGCCGGCCCCCCCGGAGCCGAGCGACGACGGCGCCCCCGAGGGCGAACCCGACCGGTCGAACGAGAACGACCCCGGTCAGCCCGAGGCCGGGGGCGCGTCGTCGCCCGCCCCCCCGGCTGGACAGGGCGGAGCGGGCGAATCCCAAGTGAGCGCGGGGGACCCGTACCGCTCGAGACTGTTCACCGTGCAGGGGCTCGTCGAGGGCACCGAGGGCCGTCGCAGCCGCGCGGTCGCCAGCAGGGGGCACCGGGTCGGCGCACGCCGCCCCGCCAGCGGCCTTGCGTCACTGCACCTGGTCGAAACCCTCCTCGCCGCGGCGGGTCAGCAACCGGCTCGGGGACGCCGAGGAGGCCGACTCGACCTGCGCCCGGAGGACATCCGGATGGCCGTTCGCCAGGGGCGCGAGGCCAATCTGATCCTGTTCTGCGTCGACGCGTCCGGGTCGATGGCAGCCCGCAAGCGGATGGCCCAGGTGAAGACCGCCATTCTCTCCCTGCTGCTGGATGCCTACCGACGCCGCGACAAGGTTGCTCTGATCACCTTCCGCGGCAACAGCGCGGAACTGACCCTGCCGCCCACGCGCTCGGTGGATATCGCCGCGGCTCGCCTCAACAACCTCCCTGCGGGCGGGAGGACCCCGCTGGCAGATGGCCTGCTGGAGGTGGCGAGGGTGGTCCAACGCCATCGGGTGAGCGATCCCCGTCTTCGCCCGCTGCTGATCCTCGTCACGGACGGCCGTGCCACGGGCGGCGAGAACGCTGTCGCCCGCTCCCAGGAGGCCGCCGCCCACCTCGCCGGCATGGGCGTGACCACGGTGGTCGTCGACGGCGAGACCGGCCCACTGAGGCTCGGGCTCGCCTTGAGACTGGCGGTGCTGCTCCGCGGCCAGCATGTGCCGGTCGCGGAGATCACGGCCGAAGCGCTCACCACAAGCGTCCGCACTCACGTGAAGGGTGTCGCCTGATGCCGAAGGGGCTGCCAGCTTCCATCCCCGACGACGGCCTCAGCACGAGACAGCGGCGGAACCGGCCGCTCCTCATGGTGCACACGGGTGACGGCAAGGGGAAGTCGACCGCCGCTTTCGGCCTGGCCCTGCGCGGCTGGAACCAGGGGTGGAACATCGGCGTCTTCCAGTTCGTGAAGTCGGCCAAGTGGCGGATCGGCGAGCAGGAGGCGCTGGAACGCCTCGGGACCCTGCACCGCGACACGGGCGAGGGCGGCCCGGTCGAGTGGCACAAAATGGGGTCCGGCTGGTCGTGGAGTCGCAAGCAGGGCGACGTCGACGACCACGCCGCGGCGGCCCGCGACGGCTGGAACGAGGTGGCTCGTCGGCTCAGGGCGCAGACCCACGATCTCGTGATCCTCGACGAGTTCACCTACCCGATGAAGTGGGGCTGGGTCGACGTCGATCAGGTCGTGACCGCCCTCGCCGGCCGCCCGGGCTACCAGCACGTGGTCATCACCGGACGCGACGCCGACCCCAAGTTGATCGCGATCGCCGACCTGGTCACCGAGATGACCAAGGTCAAACACCCGATGGATACGGGGCAGAAGGGCCAGAAGGGCATCGAGTGGTGAGCCCCGGGTTCCCGTCTCGGGGCGACCTACTCTTTCTCTGACACCCCCGCCGAGTCGAAGGTTGCCACGTCTCGGAGGACCTGAGCGGCCGCAACCACAATCGGGTGGGCGAGCACGGCGCCAGACCCCTCACCGAGCCGCATCCCTAGGTCGAGCAGGGGCACCAGGCCGAGGTGGTCCAAGGCCACGAGGGCGCCCGGCTCCTCGGAGAGGTGCCCGGCGAATAGCCAGTCGACGGACTCCGGGGCCAGAGCCGCCGCGACCAGCGCGGCTGCTGCCGAGATCACCCCGTCGAGGACGACCGGAATGTGCAGTGCGGCGCTCCCGAGGATCAGCCCGACAGTGGCGGCGTGCTCCAGGCCACCCACCGCGGTGAGAACGCCGACGGGGTCGGCCGAGTCGGGACGATGCAGGGCAAGGGCTCTGTCGATGACGGCCACCTTGCGCGTCCATGTCTCCTCATCGATGCCCGTCCCGTGACCCGTCACCGCCGCGGGTTCACCTCCGGTGAACACCGAGATGAGGGCCGCCGAGGCGGTCGTGTTGGCGATCCCCATGTCGCCGGTGAGCAGGCAGCGGTTGCCGGCGCCGACCATGTCTCGCGCCAGTTCGATCCCCGTTTCAACGGCGCGGATCGCGTCACCCCTCGTCATGGCGGGTTCGACCGTCATGTCTGCGGTGCCGAGCCGCACCTTACGGGACAGCAGGCCGGGGGCAGGCGGCACGTCGGCCGCGACACCTATGTCGACTACACAGACCTCGACCCCGGCCCGAGAGGCCAGCGTGTTGACCACGGCACCGCCGGTGAGGAAGTTGCCGACCATCTGCACCGTGACCTCCTGCGGCCACGGGCTCACGCCCTGGGCATGCACACCGTGATCGGCCGCGAACACCAGCACAACCGCCGGTTCTGGCAGAGGAGGCGGGCACGATCCTGCCATCCCGGCCAGTTTGACGGACACATCCTCGAGCACGCCGAGCGAGCCTGGCGGCTTGGTGAGCAGCCGTTGACGCTCCCGTGCCGCGTCCGCAGCCTGGCTGTCCAGGGGTCCGATCGCCCGCAGGGTCTCCTCGAGAAGGCTGCTGTGCTCGTGACCCGGCATGCCTCGCTGCCCCCAGACTTCGTGGTGAACCACCCAACCCAAGGGCCTACGTCTGGCCCAACCGGCCGTCTCCAGCCCTGGAGCGTCCGGGAAGCTCGTCACGTAGCCCAGACAGAGGTAGGCAACCAGGTCGAGGTGGCCCGGCAGGCCGAGCAGGCCGGAGATTTCGTTTTCATCGAAGAAGCTGACCCAACCCACTCCGACCCCCTCCGCCCGCGCGGCGAGCCACAGGTTCTGCACCGCGCACGCAGTCGAGAACGCGGACATCTGCGGCGCACCATGCCGGCCGATGACGTGACGTCCCCCGCGGGTCCGATCGGAGGTGACAGCGATGTTGATCGGGGTGTCGAGGATCGCCTCGATCTTCAAGTCCCGGAACGCCCTATCCCGCGCACCGGGAAGCTGGCTCGCGAAGCGTCCCCTCTGCAGGTAGGCGAGATCGCGGACCTTGGCCCTAGTCTGCGGGTCACGGAGCAACAGGAAGTCCCACGGCTGGGAGAATCCGACACTCGGGCCAGCATGCGCGGCCTCGAGAAGCCGGGTCAGGACGTCCTCGGGGATCTGATCGGGAAGAAAGCCGCTTCGCAGGTCGCGCCGCTCGCGAATGACCCGATGCACGGCAGACCGCTGATCTGGGGGGAACGGGCGGGCCGCTGCGAGCGGCCGCCCCGAGTCGGAGTCGTCAGTCGGCATGGAGAACCAAGCCTTCCTCGGGGTGTCCACGCCCCGGTCGAAGGGACGACGGCATGAGTGTCCTGACTCCCGGATCACCGTCGCCCCGGCCCTCCCACCGCTCAGCGGTCGTGGCCACGTCAGGGTCTCTCCCCGGTCACAGTGGCGGGACCGTGCCGGATTCCCACCGGCTTCCTCCACTGCCGTCGAAGTGCGTCGCCAGTAAATCACGGCGGCCGGCCACAGCAGTACTGCCCCCGCAGGACAGTCTCTGCCTGACCTCGTCGAAGGAGCCGAACGTATCAGCGGTCCGACCAACAACGCGTCAGGCCAGATGGACCCGCCGTCCCTCAGACACGGCGATCGGGACGGCCGCGGCGACCCCGAAGGGACGCTCCCACGCAGGCCCTACCC
>DAIESZ010000071.1 GCA_027346035.1 Propionibacteriaceae bacterium | reverse complement strand
CATGCCGCCGAGGGCATGGAGGCGCTGAGCCCGGCGTTGGTCGACAGCCTGGAACTGCTCGTCGACGTCATGCCCGCCGACACCCTGGTGCTCGTCAGCGATCCCGAGCTCGTGCGGTCCAGGGCCGAGGAGTTGGTGCGTACGAGCCGGGAGTTCCTCGGTGCCGGCTGGTCCGCCGCGGCGGCCGGTGGGCGGGCTCCGATCGACCTCGAGTCGGCGGGCTACCGGGAGTTGGCCGATGTCCGCGCGCATGTGCACGAGCGCGGCCAGGCGTGGTGGTGCCTGTCGTCGTTCATCGCGGCGCCGGAGGCCGCGGGGCCGCAGTACTCCGAGGACGGTCAGCTGGTCGACCTGTCGAGCTACAGCGTCAGCGGTGTCGAGTCGCACGCCGTCGCCGCCGAACCGACTCCGAACTGGCGCGGCGACACCGAGCAGGCGGTCGCAGACATCCGCGACGCGCTCGCCGGGGGCGGGCGGGTGATCATCACGGTCGAGGGACGCGGCCTCGGCCAGCGACTCGCCGAGATCCTGTCCGATCACGACCTGCCCGCGCGGCAGGTCGACACCCTCACCGACCCGCCGGACGCCGGTGTCATCACGATCGTCCCGGCATCCCAGCAGCACGGCTTCCGGCTGTCGAGCGTCGGCGTGAGCCTGTTCACCACCGCCGACCTGTCCGGCCAGGGTGTCGCCGACAAGTCGGAACGACGACTGCCGAGCCGCCGCAAGAACACCATCCAGCCGCTCGAGCTCACGGCCGGCGACGCGGTCGTGCACGAACAGCACGGCGTCGGACGCTACGTCGAGATGGTCCAGCGCACGGTCGGGGGAGCCACCCGCGAATACCTCGTCATCGAGTACGCCCCGAGCAAGCGAGGCCAACCCGGCGACCGGCTCTACGTGCCGATGGACCAGCTCGACCAGCTGACCCGCTACGTCGGCAGCGAGACCCCGGCGCTCGACCGGATGGGTGGCGCCGACTGGAACAAGCGCAAGGGCCGTGCCCGCAGGGCCGTGCGCGAGATCGCCGCCGAACTGATCAAGCTGTACGCCGCCCGCCAGGCGACCAGGGGCCACGCGTTCGGCCCCGACGGCCCGTGGCAGCGCGAGCTGGAGGACGCCTTCGCCTATGTCGAGACCCCCGACCAGCTGTCGTGCATCGACGAGGTCAAGCGCGACATGGAACGGGTGATGCCGATGGACCGGCTGGTCTGCGGGGACGTCGGCTACGGCAAGACCGAGATCGCCGTGCGCGCGGCGTTCAAGGCGGTGCAGGACGGCAAACAGGTCGCGGTGCTCGTGCCGACCACCCTGCTCGTCACCCAGCACGCCCAGACCTTCGCCGAGCGTTACGCCGGTTTCCCGGTGCATGTCGCCCAGCTGTCGCGCTTCCAGACCGAGACCGAGTCCCGTGCGGTGCGGGAGGGCCTGGCCAGCGGACGGATCGACGTGGTCGTCGGCACTCACCGGCTGTTCTCCGACGACGTCCAGTTCAAGGACCTCGGCCTGGTGGTCATCGACGAGGAGCAGCGCTTCGGCGTCGAGCACAAGGAGACGCTCAAGAAGCTGCGGCTCAACGTCGACGTGCTCGCGATGAGCGCCACGCCGATCCCACGCACGCTCGAGATGGCGATCACCGGCATCCGGGAGATGTCGGTGATCCAGACCCCGCCCGAAGAACGGCATCCGGTGCTCACCTTCGCCGGCCCCTACGACGAGGGCCAGGTCGTCGCGGCCGTTCGCCGCGAACTCGCCCGCGAGGGCCAGGTGTTCTACGTGCACAACAAGGTGCAGACGATCGAGAAGACCGCCCGGCGACTGCGTGAACTGGTGCCCGAGGCGCGGGTGGTCACCGCGCACGGCCAGATGCACGAGCACCAGCTCGAACAGGTGATGGAGGATTTCTGGCAGCGCCGTGCCGACGTGTTGGTCTCGACCACGATCGTCGAATCGGGGCTCGACATCGCCAGCGCCAACACCCTGGTCATCGAGCGGGCGGACCTGCTCGGCCTGTCGCAGCTGCACCAGTTGCGTGGACGCGTCGGTCGCAGCCGCGAACGTGGCTACGCCTACTTCTTCTACCCCCCCGACAAGCCGCTCACCGAGACCGCTCACGATCGTCTGGCCACCATGGCCGCCCACACCGACCTCGGCTCGGGCATGGCCATCGCGATGAAGGACCTCGAGATCCGTGGCGCCGGCAACCTGCTCGGAGGCGAACAGTCGGGTCACATCGCCGACGTCGGCTTCGACCTCTACGTGCGGCTGGTGGGGGAGGCCGTCAGCGACTTCCGCGGCGAGGACGAGGAGCAGGAACCGGAGATGCGCATCGAACTGCCCGTCGACGCCAGCCTGCCCCGCGACTACGTCGAATCCGAGCGGCTGCGGCTCGAAATGTACAAGCGGCTCGCCGAGGTGCGCACGGACGCCGACATCGACGAGCTCGCGGCCGAGATGATCGACCGGTACGGCCCACTGCCCGAGCCCACGCGCACCCTGTTGGCGGTGGCCCGGTTCCGGCTGGTCTGCCGTGCCGCCGGCGTCCACGAGGTCGTCGGTCAGGGCAACTTCGTCCGGTTCGCGCCCGCTGCCCTGCCGGAGTCCCGCCAACTCCGGCTCAAGCGGCTCTATCCGGGGTCGGTGATCAAGGACACCGCGGGGTTCCTGCTGGTGCCCCGGCCCCGAACCGCCCCGGTGGCCGGACAGCCCGTCGTCGGCCACGAACTGCTCGAGTGGGCCGCCTCGGTGGTGCGAGACATCTTCGAGCCAGCCCGGACGCCGGCAACCGCCGGCTGACGACTCCAGCGGTCCGGGCCCGCAGCGGTCCCGGGGCAGGTTCGGGCTAGACTCGCTCGGGATGACTCGGGCCCCACCGGGTGAGGGAGGATTTTCGATGTCGACTGCTCGTCTGCTCGTCGCGGTGGTGTCCGCGGCGGCCCTGGCCGGATGCGCGGCGCCCTCCGGCGGCACCGCCTTCGACGTCAACGGCGCCACGATCTCGACCCACGCCGTCGACCAGGCCGCCACCGACTGCGCCAGGCTCGTGGGGAGCACGCACGACAAGATCCGCGAACAGGTCGCGACGATGTACCTTCAGGGCCTCATCGCCCAGCAGGTTGCCGCGACCGAGAACGTCGCCATCAGCGCCGGCGAGAAGACGGCGGTGGTCAGCAGCCAGAACCTCGGCCAGCTCATGGACGGGTCGGCCTGTCAGGACGCGGTCGAGACGTGGCTCAACATCGTCGTCCTGCAGCAGAAGCTCGGAGCCCAGAAGCTGCTGGCCGTCGCCCAGAAGCTCACGATCCAGGTCAACCCGATCTACGGACCCTTCCAGGCGAGCAACCTCAGCCTTCCCGGCGGTTCCGGCTCGCTGTCCGGTCTGGGCAGCGGCGCGCCGCTGTCCTGATCGGAGGGGTGACCGCCGATGGCCGACCCGGCCGCCCACGATGCCACGCGATCCCCGGCACCCGACCCGTCGGGTGTCCAGGGGCTGGTCGAGGTCATGTGGCGGCTGCGCCGTGAGTGTCCGTGGGACGCCGAGCAGACGCACCACAGCCTGGTCACCTACCTGGTGGAGGAGGCGGCCGAGGTCATCGACGCGATCGAGACGGGCGACATCGCCGATCTGCGCGAGGAGTTGGGCGACCTGCTTCTCCAGGTGGTGTTCCACTGCGAGATCGAGGCCCAGCGGGGCGGGTTCACCCTCGATGAGGTAGCCGACGACATCGCCGCCAAGCTCGTCCGGCGTCATCCCTACGTGTTCGACGGGGCCGACGTGCCCGACGACCTGCTGTCGTCGTGGGAGGCACGCAAACGGGTCGAGAAGCGCCGCACCTCGGCTCTCGACGGCATCCCGGGGGCGCTCGACACCCTGGCCCGGGCGCACAAGGTGATCGGCCGCAGCCGCCAGCACGGAGTCGACCCCGTGCCGCTGGTCGACGGCGACGGCATCGGCGCGCAGATCCTCGCCCTGGTCGCCCGCGCCCAGGATGCGGGTATCGACGCCGACCAGGCGACCCGCCAAGCGCTGCGGGGTCTGGAGCAGCGGATCCGCGAGCAGGAGGCGTCCGGCGCCTGAGGCCGCCGCCACCCCGATCCGATCGCGATCCCGGGCCTCCATGCACCGGCGTCGGGGTCAGGGTGTGCGAGGTTCGGGTGGGCCGATAGGCTGAAGCCGTCGTCGCGTTGCGGGATCCCCGAATGGGTTCCGGTGCGCCTCCCGGCGTGTTGCGGCGCGTTGTCATCACAGAAAGGGCGAAGTTCTCCAGTGGCCAGCATTGAATTCATTGACGCCCGCGAGATTCTCGATTCCCGCGGCAATCCCACCATCGAGGTCCAGGTTGTCCTCGACGACGGCTCCGAGGGCCTCGCCGCTGTCCCTTCCGGCGCATCGACCGGCCTGTTCGAGGCCGTTGAGCTTCGCGACGGCGACAAGGCTCGTTACGGCGGCAAGGGCGTGCTCAAGGCCGTCGAGAACGTCAACGAGACCATCAGCGACGAGGTGACCGGCTTCGAGGCCACCGAGCAGCGCGCGCTCGACCAGGCGATGATCGAGCTCGACGGCACGGACAACAAGGCCAAGCTCGGCGCGAACGCCATCCTCGGCGTGTCGATGGCCGTCGCCAAGGCCGCCGCCGACTCGGCCGGCCTGCCGCTCTACAAGTACCTCGGCGGGCCCACCGCGAACCTGCTGCCGGTTCCGATGATGAACATCCTCAACGGTGGCACCCACGCCGACAGCAATGTCGACATCCAGGAGTTCATGATCGCCCCGATCGGCGCCGAGACCTTCAAGGAGGCGCTCGAGATGGGCGCCGGGGTCTACCACGCGCTCAAGGCGGTGCTCAAGGGCCGCGGCCTGGCGACCGGCCTCGGCGACGAGGGCGGCTTCGCCCCCAACCTCGAGAGCAACCGCGCCGCGCTCGACCTGATCGTCGAGGCGATCCAGAAGGCCGGGTACACCCCCGGCACCGACGTCGCGCTCGCGCTCGACGTCGCGGCGTCCGCGTTCTTCAACGAGGACGGCACCTACGCGTTCGAGGGTTCGAACAAGACGAGTGACGAGATGATCGCCTACTACGGCGAACTCATCGATGCCTACCCGCTCGTCTCGATCGAGGACCCGCTGAACGAGGAGGACTGGGAGGGCTTCGCCAAGTTCACCGCCGCCTACGGTGACAAGATCCAGATCGTCGGCGACGACCTGTTCGTCACCAACCCGGTGCGTCTCGGCCGCGGTATCGCTGAGCGCTCGGCCAACGCGCTGCTCGTCAAGGTGAACCAGATCGGTTCGCTCACCGAGACCATCGACGCCGTGTCGATGGCCCACCGCGCGGGGTTCACCACGATGATGTCGCACCGTTCGGGTGAGACCGAGGACACCACCATCGCCGATCTCGTCGTCGCCCTTGGCTGCGGTCAGATCAAGTCGGGCGCGCCCGCCCGCACCGAGCGCGTCGCCAAGTACAACCAGCTCATGCGGATCGAGGACGACCTCGCCGAGGCCGCCCAGTACGCCGGCCGCGGCGCGTTCCCGCGGTTCAAGGCCTGATTCCATCAGACCCTGCGTCACACTGGATCGATGGCACGAGCTTCGCGCGAACATCCCCCGACGGGCAGTGGTCCGGGCCGCGGTACTCCGCGGTCACGGACCACTGCCCGTCCGGCGCAGCGCGCCAACGCCCCGTCGCATACCCGGGTCTCCGCCTCACCGCAGCCGTCCGAGCCCGAGGGGTCGGCCGGTGTCGGCCTGCCCCGGCTGAGCCGTGGCCTGCGGCTCACCAACCGGGCGATCGCGCTGATCCTGGTGGTCGTGGTGCTCGCGCTCATGTACGTGTCGAGCATCAAGGTCTACTTCAACCAACAGGCCGACATCGCCAAGCATGACGCGAGCATCCGCCAGCACGAGCAGAACATCGCGTCGCTCCAGGACCAGATCGCCCGCTGGCAGGACCCCAGCTATGTCAAGATCCAGGCGCGGGAGCGTCTCGGCTGGCTGATGCCCGGCGAAACGGGCTACAAGGTCGTCACCTCCGACGGAACCGTCCTCGGCCCCAGCGTGCGCATCGGCACCACCTCGACCCTCCCGCAGGGCGAGCACCCCGCCACGTGGTGGGAGCGGCTGGCCAACTCGATGGCGGTCGCCGACAACCCGGCCCCCGCCAAGGACGAGCCCCGCACGGTCACACCGTCGACCGTCTCCAGCCCCAGCGCGAGCCCCGGCCACTGATGAGGTCACACGAGGCAACCGGCGGATCCGCGCTTCCGGCCCGATTGGAGCCGACCACCCCGTCCGACGAGGCCGCGATCGAGGCGCAACTCGGACGCGGCCCCCGCGGTGTGGCCGGCGTCGCGTGGCGCTGCCCGTGCGGAAACCCCGGGGTGGTGGCCACCGAACCACGGCTTGCCGACGGCACCCCCTTCCCCACCACGTACTACCTCACCTGTCCCCGGGCCGTCGCGGCGTGCTCGACGTTGGAAGCGGGGGGAGTGATGGCCGGGATGTCGCAGCGTCTCGCCGATGATCCCGGCCTCGCGGCGTCCTTCCAGAGGGCGCACGAGGCGTATCTGTCCGACCGGGCCACGCTCGGCGACGTGCCCGAGATCGCGGGCGTCAGCGCCGGGGGCATGCCCACACGGGTCAAGTGCCTGCACGCGCTCGTCGGTCACGCGCTGGCCGCCGGTCCGGGGGTCAATCCGCTCGGTGACGAAGCCGTTGAGCTCATCGGCGAGTTCTGGCGGCGTCCGTGCCTCGACGTCGCCGACGCGCAGGAGCCCTGATGGGTCCCCGGTACGCCGCGATCGACTGCGGCACCAACTCGATCCGGTTGCTGGTCGCAGATATCGCCGCCGACCGGCGCCTCGTCGAGCGCGACCGTCGCCTCGAACTGGTCCGTTTGGGGCAGGGCGTCGACGCCACCGGCAGGTTCCATCCGGACGCGCTGGCCCGCACCTTCGCCGCGTGCGACCACTTCGCCGAGGTGATCCGGGCGCTCGGCTGCGACCGCATCCGGTTCGTGGCCACCTCGGCCGCCCGCGACGTGGGCAACCGCGACGAGTTCTTCGCCGGTGTCGAGCAGCGCCTCGGCGTGGTCCCTGAGGTGATCTCAGGGGCCGAGGAAGCACTGCTCTCGTACACGGGCGCGCTGAGCGGCGTCCCCGACGCCGCCGACCCCTTGCTGGTCATCGACATCGGCGGCGGATCCACCGAACTGGTCGTCGGATCCGGGGGCCTGGTGTCCACGGCGGTCAGCCTCAACATGGGATCGGTGCGGCTGCGGGAACGCTACCTGCGCGACGACCCGCCGACACCGGATCAGG
>DAIESZ010000066.1 GCA_027346035.1 Propionibacteriaceae bacterium | reverse complement strand
GAAGCCGCTGGCGATGTCTGCACTCGAGGGCCGACGGATGGTCGACGCCGCGGACGCTGCGGGCGTGCGGCTCTGGGTCGCCTACTACCGGCGCACCCTGCCCCGGTTCGTGAAGGTCGGCGACCTGCTCCGCGCGGGAGCGGTGGGCCGGCCCCTCTCGGTGCAGACCACGTGGCGCAAGCCGGCGGACTTCACCGGCTGGCGCTGGGACGCCGAGCGCAACCGCGGTGGCGAGTTCTACGAGACGGCCTGCCACACGCTCGACATGCTCGACCTGCTCCTGGGGCCTGCTACGGACGCCGCCGGCGTCGCCTCGGCCGACGCGCACGCCGTCTCCGGCAGCTACCGCTTCGGCGATGTCGTGGGCTCGGGCTCGTGGGCCTTCGGCACGCCCGACACGGTCGATGAGACGGTCATCAGCGGGACGGAGGGTATCCTGCGCTTCGCGAGCTTCGCGCCCACGCCGATCCGACTGCTCACCGCCGACGGCGTCGAGGCGTTCGACGTCGGCGACCCCGCGCACGTCCACGGGCCCCTCGTGGCGACCATCCTGGACGAGTTGGGCGGCAGGGGTACCTGCCCGAGCACCGGCCGCAGCGCTCTGCGCACGGCCGAGTTGATGGACGCCATCCTGGGCGATCGGCCGACGACGGCCGTCGCCGATGATCACCGTGGCGCCACGGGATGACGACCGGCCGGCTGACATGATCGAGGGGACGACTCCCCGCGAACATCGGACAACCACTCCCAGGAGGTGCGACGAGATGGCGCAATCCCTGATCCAGCAGGCTCTGGCCACGGCCAACCAGACACGGACGATCGTGCTCGGTGAGGCCGTGCTCGACCAGACCGGCCCGGTTTTCGTCAACCAATTCCCCGGATCCCGCGCGCTGGTGGTGGCCGACGAGAACACCTTCGCCGCCGCGGGCGAACGCGTCGTCGCCTCGCTGCGGGCGGCAGGCGTGCGGTTCGCTGAGCCGCCGTTCGTGTTCCCCGGAGTTCCCACGCTGTACGCGGGCTACGAGAACGTCGAGGTGTTGCGCGAGCACCTGCGCCCCCTGGCCGACACCGTCGTATGCTCGATCGCGTCCGGCTCGCTCAACGACATCGCGAAGCTCGCCAGCGGCGAGCTCGACCGGCCCTACATGAACGTCTGCACCGCCGCCTCGGTCGACGGCTACACCGCGTTCGGTGCCTCCATCGCCAGGGACGGATTCAAGATCACCCGTAACTGCCCGGCCCCCGTCGCGGTCGTGGCCGACGTCGACGTCATGGCCGCCGCGCCGTCCCGGCTCACCGCGACCGGGTACGGGGACCTCATCGAGAAGGTGCCCGCCGGCGCCGACTGGCTGCTGGCCGACGAACTCGGCATCGAGCCGATCGACCCGGACGTGTGGAGCCTGGTGCAGGGGCCGCTGCGGGACGCGCTGGCTCAGCCGCATCACCTCGCGGTCGCGGACCGTGCGGAGATCGCCAAACTCGCCGAGGCGAACCTCATGTCCGGCTTGGCGATGCAGGCGATGGAGTCGTCGCGTCCGGCGTCCGGCGCCGGGCATCAGTTCTCGCACGTCTGGGAGATGGAGGGCCACGGCCTCGACTGGGAACCGCCGCTGTCCCACGGCTTCAAGGTCGGGATCGGCACCATCGCCTCGTGCGCGATCTGGGAGGCGGCCCTGGCACTCGATCTCGATCGAGTCGACGTCGACCGGGTGGTGGCTGCGGCCCCGTCCACCGACGAACTCCGACGACGGTGTCGGCAGCTGCTGCAGCCGCGCATCGCGGAGGCCTCGCTGCCCCAGGCCCTGGCCAAGCACCTGAGCGGGGATGACCTGCGCGCACGCATCGAGCTGATCATCGGACACTGGCCCGAGATCCGGCGCCGCTGCGCTCCGCAGCTTCTCTCGCCGCAGGAGGTCATGGACCGGCTGCGCGCGGTGGGCGCACCGCACCATCCCTCCATGATCCGGATGGACTGGGAGAGGTTCCGGATGAGCCACTTCAAGGTGCCGCTCATCCGGTCGCGGTACACCGTGGTCGATGCCCTCGCCGATCTGGGGGTGTTCGAGGACGTGGTCGACGGCCTGTTCTCGCCCGAGGGGTTCTGGGGGCGGCATTCCGCGCCCGACGCGTAACGGGCCCGCGAAGCCGAACCCTCACAGTGCAGCGAAGGGGATGCGAGAGATGACAGAACGCCCAGCGGTGGCACCGCACCGAGGTGAGCGGTACACGGTCGGCGTCGACTTCGGGACCCTCTCGGGGCGGGCGGTGATCACCAGGGTCAGCGACGGGGAGATTCTCGGCGAGGCCGTTCACTCCTACGAGCACGGGGTGATGGATCGGATGCTCACGGCCGGTGACTCCCGCCCGCTGCCACCGGACGTCGCCCTGCAGGTTCCCGACGACTATCGACAGGTGCTGCGCCGGGCGGTCCCCGAGGCGATCGTTCGTTCCGGGGTGGCGCCGGGCGACATCGTGGGCGTCGGGATCGACTTCACGTCGGCGACGGTGATCTTCACCGACGACGACGGCCTGCCGATGTGCGAGATGCCGCCGTTCCGCAACGAGCCGCACGCCTACGCCAAGCTCTGGAAGCACCATGCCGCCCAGGACCAGGCGCACCGCATCGTCGCCCTGGCCGAGCAGCGAGGCGAGCCGTGGCTCGCCCGCTACGGCGGTGACCTCTCGTCGGAGCTTCTGCTGCCGAAGGCGTTGGAGACTCTCGAGAAGGCACCGGCGGTGTACGCGCGGGCGAGCCGGATCGTGGACGCGGTCGACTGGATCACCTGGCAGCTCACGGGCGGGTTGAGTTATGCCGCCGGCGACTCGGGCTACAAGCGGATGTACCAGGACGGCCGCTACCCGGACCCGGAGTTCCTCGCGGCCCTGCACCCCGACTTCGGCACCGTCTTCACCGCCAAGATGCCGGCCCCCGTGCTGCCGCTCGGCGCACGAGTCGGGGGCCTGAGCGCCGCGGCGTCGGCGTGGACGGGGCTGCCTGAGGGCATCGCCGTCGCGAGCGGCAACATCGACGCGCACGTTCACGCGGCCAGCGTGAACGCCGTCCGCCCCGGTCAGCTGACCGGCATCCTCGGCACGTCCACCTGCTGGGTGCTCCCCGCCGCCGACTACCGCGACGTGCCGGGAATCTTCGGCGCCGTGGACGGCGGCATCGTGGCGGGAGCGTGGGGGTACGAGGCCGGACAATCCGCCGTCGGAGACATGTTCGACTGGTTCACCGCCACCTCCGTGCCTCAGCGGTACCTGGACGAGGCCGAGTCGGCAGGCATGCATCTCAACGACTACCTGATGTCGTTCACCGAAGCCCAGGAGGTCGGCGAGAGTGGACTGGTCGCACTCGACTGGTTCAACGGCAACCGGTCGATCCTCATCGACTCGGATCTCTCCGGGCTCATCATCGGGCAGACCCTGCACACCTCGGCGCCCGAGGTGTTCCGCGCGCTGGTCGAGGCCACGGCCTTCGGCGCCCGGACGATCATCGACAACTTCGAGACCCACGGAGTTCCGATCACCGATGTCACGGTGGCCGGCGGACTGGCGCAGAGCGCGACGATCATGCAGCTCTACGCCGACGCCCTGAATCGTCCCCTGGCCGTGGCGCGCGTCCTGCAGGCCGGCGCCCATGGTTCGGCCATCCACGCCGCGGTGGCAGCCGGCGCGTATCCCGACATCGCGGCCGCGGCATCGGCCATGGGACGGGTACGCGGGGACGCCTACCGCCCCGACCCGGCGCGTGCCGCTCAGTACGACGGGCTCTACGCGCACTACCGCGAGCTGTATCGCCTGTTCGGCACCGGAACCACGGTGATGCACCAGCTGCGAGCGACCTCCCGGGAGGCGGCCGCGCGGCGAACCCGCGGTCAATGGTGAGGCGCTGAGTCCCGGCGTCGACGAGGGACGTGGAGGGCGAGCAGCGACAGGTCGGCCCCGGCCAGGACGCTCCGGCCCGTCCGGTGGACCGGAGCGTGCGAACGAGGCCGGCATCGTGCCCACCACCAGCTGCAGGGCGCTGCGTGGAATCCGCTGCACCCGCTGGCTGGCAGCGGCACCGGCCGCTGCCAGCACGACCACGGCGTCGGCTCGTCCGCCGGCGTTCCGCCTTCCCGTCAGCCCCGGAGAGTCACAGAGGTCGAATTCCCGACGTCAAACGTGCCGATCCGGTGGGATTTCGGTGTCGCCCGACCCCGCAGCGACCTCCCGGGCCGCGGGTCATGGATGGGAGTCGTCCGACAATTCCATGGGAGATGGACCCACCCTCCGGACAGCGACGTCCTGGTAGCCGACGAGGGCGACGCCGATGGGCATCTGCCGGTGGTGCCATGTGTCCGTCGCGTGTGCCGCGATCGCCCGTCGACGGTGCGGACCTCCGCTGCCGTCCAGCGGCTCGATATCGGGGCGAGTATCGATTCGATATATCCCGTTTCGATGCATATGATGTCTCGGGTGGTGGAGTTGATGATCCTGGGATTCCTCGCCGAGGGCGGCCTGCACGGATACCTGCTGCGCCGACGGATGGAACAGTTGCACGGCCACGCCCGCACGATCAGCTACGGGACCCTCTACCCGGCGATCGGCCGCCTCGTGACGGCTGGGCTGGTGCGCCAGGACCCGGCGTCCGGGCGGGCCGGCGCCGATCGGCGGGTTCTCAGCCTCACCGAGGCCGGACGCGCGTCCCTGGAGGATCGCCTGCGCACGGCGACAGGGCATGACATCAGCGACGGGCACCGGTTCATGGTGATCCTGGCCTTCCTGTCCCTGCTGCCCGACGCCGGGGAGCGCGACGAGGTGCTGCGACGCCGCCTCGAGTTCCTGTCCCAGCCCGCGAGCTTCTTCTACGACGGCGACCGGCCGCTGTCCACCGCCGACATCACCGACCCCTACCGGCAAGGGATCCTCGTCTCCGCCCGGGCCACCCGCCGCGCCGAACGCGCCTGGCTCACGGAGATGCTGAGCGGCACCACCCAGGAGGCCACCTCATGACAGACATGATGCGGGCGGTCGTGCTCACCGGTCCCGGACCCGTCACCAACCTGAAGATCCGCGACCTGCCGATCCCCCGCCCCCGGCCCGGCGAGGTGCTGATCCGGGTCCGAGCGTTCGGCCTCAACCGGTCGGAGTTGTTCACCCGGCTCGGGTTGTCCGGCGACGCGGTCACCTTTCCCCGGGTTCTGGGGATCGAGGCCGCAGGCACGGTCGCCGCCGCACCGGGCGGGGAGTTCGAGCCGGGACAACAGGTGGTCGCGATGATGGGCGGCATGGGCCGGGTCTTCGACGGCGGCTACGCCGAGTACACCTGCGTGCCGGCGTCCCAGGCGATCCCCTTCTCGTCCCCGCTGCCGTGGCCGGTGCTCGGGGCGGTGCCCGAGATGCTGCAGACGGCCCACGGCTCGCTCACCGTCGGCCTCGACGCCCGACCCGGGCAGACCCTGCTGATCCGCGGCGGCACCTCGTCGGTGGGGATGACCGCGGCCGTGCTGGGCAATCGGCTCGGCATGACCGTGCTCGCCACCACCCGGAGCCCGGCCAAGGTCGGCGCGCTGACCGCCATCGGCGTCGACCACGTCCTGATCGACGACGGGCAGGTCGCCGACCAGGTCCGACGGATCATTCCCGCCGGCGTCGACGGCGCGATCGAGCTGGTCGGCACCTCGACGCTGCCCGACACGCTGCGCGCCACCGCGGTGCACGGAACCGTCTGCTTCACCGGCATGCTCTCCAACCAGTGGACGGTGCCCGAGTTCTACCCCATCGACTACCTGCCCCCCGGCGTCCGGCTCACCGCCTACTCCGGCGACGCCGCCGACCTGCCCGCCGACGTGCTCCAGGGATTCCTCGACGACGTCGCCGCCGGCCGCGCCCTGGTTCCGATCGACCGCCTGTTCCGCCTCGACCAGATCCGCGACGCCCACACCCTGATGGAGACGAACAGGGCCGCGGGGAAGCTCGTCGTGGTCACCACACCCGAGGACCACCCGGCATGACCGCCGTCGTCGGCGCCGGTTCACGACGCCCCGGCCCCGGCATCGTGCCGGTCACCGCGACACTGATCGGCACCATCGCCCTGCAAACCGCGGTGCCCCCGTTCGCCACCGATATGTACACCCCCTCGTTCCCCCGCGTCACCGCCGACCTGTCGACCAGCGCGTCCCTCATCGGGCTCACCCTCACCGCGTTCTTCCTCGGCTACGCCGCCGGCCAACTCGGCGGCGGCCCCTGGTCCGACCAGCGCGGACGCCGCACCCCTCTCATCGTGGGCGGCGTCGTCTGCCTGCTCGGCGCCGTCGGCTGCGCCCTCGCCCCGACCGTGTGGGCGCTGGTCGCGGCCCGGATCGTGCAGGGCATCGGGGGCGGCATCGCCGCCGCCGTGGCCCGCGCGGTCGTGGTCGACGTCGCCCGCGGCGACCTGCTCGCCCGCATCATGTCCATCCTCCAGGCCCTCGGCGGGCTCGCCCCGATGATCGCCCCCGTGATCGGCGCGCTGGTGATCACCGTGTCCACCTGGCGCAGCGTGTTCTGGGTACTCACCGGCCTCGGCGCGGCGATGACCCTCACCGCCGTCTGGTTCGTCCCCGAAACCCTCCCCCGCGACCGCCGCCACGGCGGCGGGCTGCGCCGATCGGCAGCCGGAATCACCGAGGTCCTCCGGGCACCGGTCTTCGTCGGCTACATGCTCACCGCCACCTTCTCCGGGTTCACCATGATGGGCTACATCGCGAACTCCTCCTACGTGCTCCAGGAGATGAAGGGACTCGCCCCGATCGCGTTCTCCCTGTTCTTCGCCTCAACCGCGATGTCCCAAGTGCTGCTGTCGGTCCTCAACGCCCGGCTCATCGGACACATCCGGCCACGCCGGCTGATCGGCGTCGGCCTGATCTCGTCCAGCGCAGCGGTCACCACCCTCACCATCGGAGTCGTGGCCTTCCACACGCCGCTGATCCTCACCTGCGCCGGATTCCTCGTGCTGATGGCCTCCCAGGCGTTCGTCTTCGGCAACGCCGGAGCCCTTGCCGCGCTCGAGGTCCCCCACATCGCCGGAGCAGCCGCGGCCGTCCAAGGCGTCGCCGGCGCCCTGGCCATGGCCACCTCGGCACCCCTCGCCTCCACCGGCGGCGGCCGCACCGCCGTCCCGATGATCGGCGTCATGCTCGTCGGAGCGGCACTGGCGGTCACCAGCTTCACCCTGCTCACCCGACCACGAGGACCACGATGACCACCACAAACGGCCGGTGAGCTGACCCGCTGGGAACGATCGCGAGGAAACCGCCAGTCAACGCGCAGGTCGCCAAGAAGGTGAGAGCGGCCGGC
>DAIESZ010000045.1 GCA_027346035.1 Propionibacteriaceae bacterium | reverse complement strand
GTGCGGCGGGCCGACCAGCGACGGGGGGACAGGGGCGCTGCGGCGAAGCCGACGGGTGTCACGGCGTCGGAAGCAGGGGGTGCCTCTGAGGGTGGCGGTGCCCCCGGGGCGGCATACAGCGTCTCGATCGGGCCGCGCGCCGGGCCCGCTGGAAGCGGGGTGGTGTCGGCGCTCGACCCCGCCGGATCGGCATCGGGCCGGGCCGGCTCGAGCGGGGCGGTGGTGTCCGGGCTGGTGTCCGGGCTGGGCTCCGGTGTGCGGTCCGGGGTGGACGACATGGCCGCTCCTCGTGTGCGGGGGACATCTCTCGTCCACAGGCTCGGCGTGGATGCTGTGACGAGCCTGTGCCGGCGGTGTCGAGAGGCTAGGGGGCCACTGGGCGTCTCACAGGGTTCGCACAGGAAACCACTGGCGACCGCACAGCCCGTTCGGCTTCACTGATGGCATGACGGACCGTACCCAGGCTGCGCCGCCGGCGCTGGCGCGACTCGACGGCTCCCCCGTGCGAGTCCTCGTCGTCGACGACGAGCCCAACCTCACCGAGCTGCTCAGCATGGCGCTGCGCTACGAGGGCTGGCAGGTCCGGTCGGCCGCGAGCGGGATGGAGGCGGTGCGAGCCGCCCGTGACTTCGACCCCGACGCCGTCGTGCTCGACATGATGCTCCCGGACTTCGACGGCCTCGAGGTGCTGCGCCGGATGAGGTCGACCAATCCCAACGTCCCGGTGCTCTTCCTCACGGCGCGCGACGCCGTCGAGGACCGGGTCGCCGGCCTCACCGCGGGTGGCGATGACTACGTGA
The DNA here is from genome assembly GCA_027346035.1 of Propionibacteriaceae bacterium. Lineage (GTDB taxonomy): Bacteria > Actinomycetota > Actinomycetes > Propionibacteriales > Propionibacteriaceae > JAJYQH01. The sequence goes on along the minus strand of DAIESZ010000045.1, from coordinate 5,300 downwards.
CCAAGCCGTTCTCCCTCGAGGAGGTGGTGGCCCGGGTGCGCGCCCTCATGCGGCGCACGACCGTCGCCGTCTCCGACGCGGACTCCATGCTCGTCGTCGGCGACCTCACGCTCGACGAGGACAGTCACGAGGTGCGCCGAGGCGGCGAGGAGATCCACCTCACCGCGACGGAGTTCGAGCTGCTTCGCTTCCTCATGCGCAACCCCAAGCGGGTGTTGTCCAAGGCCCAGATCCTCGACCGCGTCTGGAACTACGACTTCGGCGGCCAGGCCAACGTCGTCGAGCTCTACATCTCGTACCTTCGAAAGAAGGTCGACGTCGGGCGCGAGCCGATGATCCACACCATGCGGGGCGCCGGCTATGTTCTCAAGCCCACCGGCTGAGACCCACGCCGGGTCCTCCCTGGCGCCGCTGCAGACCCGCGTGCTCGGGCGGCTGCCGGAGCGGGTCGGGGAGCACATCAAGCCGTTCCGCTCGTGGACGCTGCGCACGAAGCTGGTCGCCTCCATGCTCGTGCTCTTCACCGCCCTCAGCCTGCTCACGAGCGCCCTGACGATCCTCGCTCTCGACCGCTACCTCACCGCGCAGCTGGACAAGCAGCTGCTCACCTCGCTGGATCGCGGTCCCCGGCCAGGCGGCGAGCTCGACGGCGGCAGCTACGCGGAGGACCGTGGGCGCGGACCGGGCAACGAAGGCCTCGTCGCCGTGCTCGGCTCGCTCGAGGGTGGCTGGGCGACGCGGAGCACCAACAACTCGCGGGTCCCGCTGACGAGCACCCAGCTGCAGCTGATCGCGAAGGCGGCGCCGAGTCGCCAAGGCACCGACGTGAGGCTTGGCGGAGACATCGGGTCCTACCGGATCGTGGGTCGGGAGTGGCCGGTCGCGATCAACGGAACGCCCGCGGTCGTGACCTATGTCGTCGGCCTCCCCACGGCGCCGAAGGACCAGACCATCGCCCAGATGGTCGTTCTCGCCGTCTCCGGTGTCGGTGCTGGGGTGCTGCTCGTCGGCGGCCTCGGCACGTGGCTGGTGCGTCGCAACCTCGCGCCGCTGCGGCGGGTGGCCGCTACCGCCACGCAGGTGTCCCAGCTGCCCCTGCACACGGGGCAGGTTGCGCTGGCCGAGCGCGTCCCGGTGCAGTACACCGACCGCAGCACCGAGGTCGGTCAGGTCGGCGCGGCCTTCAACGAGATGCTCGACCACGTCAACGATGCGCTCAACGTGCGCCACCAGAGCGAGCAGCGGGTGCGTCAGTTCGTCGCGGACGCCTCGCACGAGCTGCGGACGCCGCTCGCCTCGATCAAGGGCTACGCCGAGCTGTCGAGGCGCGAGCCCGAGCCCGTCCCCGCCGCCGTGAACCACGCGATGGACCGGATCGAGTCGGAGGCGGCCCGCATGTCCGCGCTCGTCGAGGACCTGCTGCTCCTCGCCCGCCTCGATGCCGGTCGCCCCCTCGACCGGACGTCGGTCGACCTGTCCAGGCTGGTCGTCGACGCCGTGAGCGACGCGCACGCCGCGGCGCCCGATCACACCTGGAGCCTCGACCTGCCTGCAGAGCCGATCGAGGTGACCGGCGACCGGGCGCGCCTGCACCAGATCGTGGCCAACCTGCTCGCGAACGCCCGGACGCACACCCCGGCGGGCACGAGCGTCACGACCTCGGTTCGTGCGGAGGGCGGGGCGGTGCGCATCTCCGTGCACGACGACGGTCCTGGCGTCCCCGAGAGCCTGAGGGCCAACGTCTTCGAGCGCTTCGCCCGCGGCGACGACGCCCGCAGCCGCGCCGGCGGGAGCACCGGCCTGGGGCTGTCGATCGTGTCCGCCGTGACCAAGGCGCACGGCGGCCGGGTGGAGCTGGACAGCCGTCCGGGTGACACGACCTTCTCCCTCGTGCTGCCCGGCACTGCCTGACCGCCACTGCACACGCCACTACCTGACCCGATCCCATGGCGGTGCCTCAGAGGTCGCACAGGTCGGTCACAGGGCGCGCCACGAGGCTCAGCGTCATGGACACGATGGCTCTGCAGCCGGGCCCAACCGGCGCTTCCACCGAAACCTCAGCTGCCGAGTCGTCGGTCCAGCCAAATGCCCTGCGCCTCAGGCTGGCCCGATTCTGGCGTGGGCCTGCCCCCGATGCACCCTGGGCCCGCCCCGCGCTCCTGACCCTGCTCGCCGCCACGTCGCTGCTCTACGTCTGGGATCTCACCGCCAGCGGCTGGGCGAACTCCTTCTACACCGCGGCCGCTCAGGCCGGTAGCGAGAGCTGGAAGGCCCTCTTCTTCGGCAGCTTCGACGCCTCGAACGCCATCACCGTGGACAAGCCTCCGGCCGCGCTCTGGATCATGGGCCTGTCGGTGCGGTTGCTGGGCCTGAGCTCCCTATCGATCCTGCTCCCGGAAGCTCTCATGGGCGTGGCCACGGTGGCGGTCGTCTTCGCCACGGTCCGGCGTCAGTTCGGCGCGGGGGCGGGTCTGCTCGCGGGGACCGTCGTGGCCCTCACCCCGGTCGCGGCGCTGATGTTCCGCTTCAACAACCCAAACGCGCTCCTCACCCTCCTGATGGCGCTCGCGACGTGGGCGATGATGCGCGCCATCGAGGTTGCTTCCGCGCGCTGGATGGCCCTCGTCGGGGCGTTCGTCGGGCTGGGCTTCCTCACCAAGACCTTGCAGGTCCTGCTCGTCATCCCGTTCCTCGGCATTGCCTACCTCCTCGCAGCGCCGACGACGCTGCGGCGCCGCATCGGTCACTCCCTCGTGGCGCTCGGTACGGCCGTCGTCTCGGCGGGGTGGTGGGTCGCGATCGTCGAGCTCGTCCCGGCGAGCACCCGGCCGTACATCGGCGGCAGCCAGACCAACTCTTTCCTCGAGCTGACCTTCGGCTACAACGGGTTCGGACGGCTGAGCGGTGACGAGACGGGCTCTGTCGGTGGCGGCCGGGGCTGGGGCGAGACGGGGCTGTTGCGGATGTTCTCCTCGGGCGTCGGCGACCAGGTGTCGTGGCTCATCCCGAGCGCGCTCATCCTGCTTGCCGTGGGGCTCGTCATTCGGGGTCGTCGTCCGCGCACCGACCTCCGCCGGGCGGCCTACCTCGTCTGGGGCGGGTGGCTCGTCGTGACGATGCTCGTCTTCTCCCTCATGGCCGGGATCTTCCACGAGTACTACACCGTCGCTCTGGCCCCCGCCATCGGAGCGCTGGTCGGGATGGGTGCGGCCGAGGCGTGGGAGCAGCGCGAGACGATCCTCGGTGGTGCGGCCCTCGCGGTCGCCTCCGCCGCTGCCGCCGTGTGGGGCTTCGTCCTCCTGTCCGGGACCACCGCCTACGGGGACTCGCTCCGGTATGCCGTCCTCGTCCTCGGTCTCACCGCGGCCGTCCTGCTGCTGCTCGTGCGGGCCATGGACCTGCGGGCCGTTCCCGTGGTGGCTGCCGCGGCGCTCGTGGCGGCGCTCGCCGGCCCGGCGGCATACACCGTCTCGACGGTCTCGGTGGGCCACACCGGCTCGATCGTCACGGCGGGACCGGCGGGCACCCGGGGAACGATGGGTGGGCCTGGCGGCCGGGGCGCGTTCGCGGCCCAGGTCCTGCCCCCTGGACAGCTGGGCGGGGGCGCGTTCGGCCCCGGGACCTCGGCTCAGCGCCCGACGGGCGGCTTCGGCGGAGGCGCTGGCGGCCTGCTCGACGCGAACACACCGAGCGCCGCGGTGGTCGCCGCACTCAGCGCCGATGCCGGCTCCTACAGGTGGGTCGCGGCCGCGGTCGGCTCGCAGAACGCCGCGGGCCTGCAGATCGCCACGCAGCTGCCGGTGATGTCGATCGGCGGCTTCAACGGATCGGATCCGAGCCCCACCTTGGGGCAGTTCCAGCAGGACGTGGCCAACGGTGAGATCCACTACTTCGCGGCCAGCGGGCGGGACGGCTTCGGCGGGCCCGGGGGCCAGATGGGCGGGAGCAGTGCCGCCTTCGAGATCAGCACCTGGGTGCAGGAGAGCTTCGCGTCGGTGACCCTCGGGGGCTCGACGTTCTACGACCTGACCAAGCCGGTGTGAGATGGGTGCGCTGACGACGCAGCTTGGTCAGGTACAGCCGTCCGGTGCGGTGCTGCGTCGCGACGTCGTGCGCTTCGCAGGGGTGTGGGTGTCCTCTCGACCGTGCTGCACCTCGGGCTCGTCGCGGTGCTGGCCCGTGCGGGCGTGGCGGCCCAGCTCGCCAACGCTCGGTCGCTCGTAGTCGCCACGCTGGCCAACACCGCGGCCGCCCGGAGGCGGACCTTCGGTGTGCGCGGGCGCCGGGTGCCGGCGCCAAGCGGCCGACGGTGGCGGGGCGTCCCCGGGTCAGTCGCGGTCGTCAGGAGCCGCGCACGCCTCCCACCACGGCTGGGCGAAGCGGGCCGCCACGTCCTGTGGGGAACCGGCTGTGACGTCGACCCGCTCCCCGGGCCTCGGGTAGACGACCGGCACCCCGGCCTCGGCGGCCGCCCGGCGCAGGCGCCGCACCGGCTCGGACCACCAGTGCATGGCGAGGTTGAACGTCGCCCAGTGGACCGGGAGCAGCACCGACGAGGCGGCTCGGGTCATCGTGGTCCGGTGGAGGGTGGTGGGCTCGCCCTCCTCGTGCGTGCCACCAGGGGTGTCGATGCGCGCGTCGCCCTCCAGGAAGGCGTCGGCGACTCCGGCGGCGTCGGCGACGAGGGCCTCGGCGTCGGCAGCGACGCGGTTGACGTCGCGGTGCGCGGCAAGGGCCTGCTCGGGGTCCATGTGGATGTCCGGCCAGAACTGGTCGTAGGCGCCGACGGGCAGGATGGTCAGGTCGAACGGGCCGAGGTCGGCGCCGATGTTCGCGAACCGCTTCGACGTGCCTGAGTCGCCGGCGAAGAACACCCTGTGCCGCGGCCCGCGCATCGCCCAGCCGCACCACAGCGTCACGCTGTCGACGAGGCCGCGGCCGGAGTTGTGCCGCGCTTCGGTGCAGGTGAGCGTGACGCCGGCGACGTCGGTCTCCTCTCGCCAGTCGAGTGGGGTGATCCGCTCGGGGGGCACGCCCCATGCCATGAGGTGGAAGTTCACGCCGAGGGGGACGACGTAGCGCGGCTTGTGGGTGCGCTCGAGCCGCATGATGGTCGGGAAGTCGAGGTGGTCGTAGTGGTCGTGCGAGATGAGCACCGCGTCGACCGTGGGGATGTCCTCGACGCGGCCGGGCACCGGGTGCAGCCGCTTCGGTCCGCGAGTGGGCGAGGGAAAGACGCGGTCGGCGAAGACAGGGTCGACGAGGAACCTGGCCCCGTCGAGCTCGACGACGGTCGAGGC
>DAIESZ010000041.1 GCA_027346035.1 Propionibacteriaceae bacterium | reverse complement strand
TGGCGCCCCCGGATTGCGGGATCGTCGCGCGAGGGATGGTAGGGGTCGCCGGACGCGGGGTAGTCCGGGTGATGCCAGTCCAGCCGCGAGTAGTACAGCCCCACCCTGACACCCCGGGCGCGAAACGCGTCCAGGAACTCGGCGACGACGTCGCGGCCGAAACCGTTGTGCGATGTCGAGTAGTCGGTGAACTGCGAGTCGAACAGGCAGAAGCCGTCGTGATGTTTCGCGGTGAGGACCGCGTACTTCATCCCGGCGGCGACCGCCGCGTCGGCCCAGGCCCCCGGGTCGAAGGAGTCGGGGCGGAACGCGTCCACGTAACGCTGGTAGTCGTCGACGCCGATGCGCTCGACCGACCGTACCCATTCGCCGCGCGCCGGCACCGCCTAGGCGCCCCAGTGGATGAACATGCCGAACCTGTCGCGGCGGAACCATGCGGAGCGGGCGAAACGTTCGTGCACGGGGCCTCCTCGGCGTTCATCAGCGGACGCTACCGCCGGGCCCCCGGCACGACAAGGGGCTGCGTTCGGCCGCTCGGTGCCCGGGCGTCTGCACCCTCGGCGATTGGCGGCCGACTACGGTGGGCGGTGTGCAGCCGCGCACCCCGGATGCGGTCCGCGTTCGTCAGCGGGCGTTCATGTCGCCGGGGCGTGGGCATCACACCGTGTGGTATCCGTTCCGCCGATCACCGAGGTGGTAAGCATGGCCAGAGGCGACGCGCTCGTCCTGTTCGGGGCGACAGGCGATCTCGCCCGCAAGAAGCTCATTCCGGCGCTCTACCAACTCGAGCGACGCGGCCGGCTCGATCTCCCCGTCGTCGGCGTGGCCCTGTCGGATCTGGACGACGACGGCTTTCGTGCCTACGTGCGGGGGGTCGCGGAGGCGACCGTCGATCGGCCCGACGTCGACGTGCTGGATCGGCTCGGGGCGAGAGTGTCTCTGATCGCCGGCAACTACGCCGACGACGCCACCTTCGACGCCCTCGCGGCGCGGCTCCGCTCGTCCGGCGTCGAGCGCCCGGTGTTCTATCTGGCGATTCCGCCGTCGATGTTTCCGGCTGTCGTGGAGGGACTGGCGAGAGTCGGGCTCACCAGGACCGGCCGGGTCGTGGTCGAAAAGCCGTTCGGGCGCGACCTCGCCTCGGCGGTGCAGCTGAACGAGGTGCTGCACGCGAACTTCGACGAACGCGCGATCTTCCGGATCGACCACTACCTGGGCAAGGAGCCGGTCGAGGACCTCCTGGTCTTCCGATTCGCCAACGCCTTCCTCGACCCGATCTGGAACCGCAACTACGTGTCCAGCGTGCAGATCACGATGGCCGAGGCCTTCGGCGTCGAGGGCCGCGGCAGCTTCTACGACGGGGTCGGGACGATCCGCGACGTGCTCCAGAACGACCTGCTCCAGGTGGTGTCCATCCTGGCGATGGAGCCCCCCGTCAGCTCGGACGCCGACGCGTTGCGCGACGAGAAGGCGAAGGTCCTGCGGGCGATGCGCCCGTTGGACTGCTCCACGGTGATCAGGGGCCAGTACGGCGGCTACCGCGACGAGCCCGGTGTGGCGGCGGGCTCCGAGACCGAGACCTTCGTCGCCGCCCGGTTGGAGATCGACTCCTGGCGCTGGTCGGGGACGCCGTTCTTCGTCCGTGCGGGAAAGGGGCTCGCCACCACCGCCCTCGAGGCCGTCGTCGAACTCAAGGAGCCCCCGCGGATGCTGTTCGCCGGTGAGGGCATCCCGGCTCCGCACGCGAACCTGCTGCGGTTCCGTCTGGGTCCCCGATCCGGGGTGCGGCTGAGCGTGCAGGCCAAGCGTCCCGGCCAGGGGCTCATCGCCGAGACCGTCGATCTGGACGTCGACTTCGACACCGCGTTGGGCCATGTCCAGGAGGCGTACGAACGTCTCCTGGACGACGCGATCGAGGGGAACCCGACCCGATTCGCCCGCGAGGACGGCGTCGAGGCGGCCTGGCGCGTCGTCCAGCCGGCCCTCGATGATCCGGGGGACGTACATATCTACCCGCGGGGGAGTTGGGGTCCGGCCGAGGCCGACGGCATTCTCGCCGGGCACCATTGGCACGCCCCCGGCACGGAGGACTGACCGCTCGGACAGGCGGTCACGTTCCGCGGCGTTCACTGGGAATCATCGACGGCGGCACGGGGTTTCCCCACCGTCGGGTCCTCCGGCATCCTCGAGCAAAGGCGCAGACCATGACCGGCATCGTCCAGAACGCGTTCACCGTCGCCCCCGGCACGGTGCAGGCCGGGGTGAAGCGGGTGCGCGCCTACAGCCAGGGCGAACTGGTCGTCGATGCGGTCGCACCGCTGCTGGTGTGGGAACACCCGTACTTCCCTCAGTACTTCTTCCTCGAGTCCGACCTCGAGGCGGAACTGCGGCCCAAGGGTCACGGACCGCGGTCGAAGGTCCTTGGACCGAGCGAACTCTTCGATGTCGTTCTCGGCACCCGGGTCGTCAGCCAGGCGGCGAGCCGCTTCCCCGACGCGCCAGTCGACGCGATGCGTGCTGCGGTCACGCTGTCCTGGTCGGCGTTCGACACGTGGCTGGAGGAGGACGAGGTGGTGCATACCCATCCCCGCAGCCCCTACGTGCGGATCGACGCGCGTAGCAGCGGCCGCGAACGGTGAGGTGGAATGGCCGAGCCCGTGCCCTGGTTGGTGCGAAGGGGCATCGGTCTCTCCACAGAGCCCGACCCGACGCATCACCCCGACTGTCACGCGAAGGAGTCCACGTCATGAGGTTGGCCATCATCGGAGGAACCGGGTACACCGGCACGAACATCGCACGGGAGGCGCTGAGGCGCGGGTGGCAGGTCCGGTCGCTCTCGCGGCACGCGCCGGAGACGCCGATCCCGGGCGTGGAGTACGTCACCGGCTCGTACGCCGACGCTCCCACCGTGTCGGGCGTCGCCGCGGGCTCGGACGCCGTGATCGTGGCCGTGCACGCGACCACCGACGACGGTGCGAGCGTCCTGATGCCCCACATGCCGATGATCGTGGCCGCCGCCGTGAGTGCCGGGGCCCGCCTGGGGGTCGTCGGTGGGGCCGGCAGTTCGTTCGTCGCCGACGGTGGACCCCGGCTGGTCGACACCCCGGAGTTCCAGGAACAGTGGAAGCCCGAGGCGCTGACCCACGCCGACATCCTCTCCTGGCTGCAGGAGAACCACCCCGCCGGCCGGGCCGGTCTCCGATGGTTCTACGTGAGTCCGGCGGCCCTGTACGGCAGCTACGCGCACGGCGAAGCGACGGGCTCCTACCGCACAGGCGGTGACGTGCTCGTGACCACGGCCGACGGCAACTCCGAGATCTCGGGCGCCGACTTCGCCCTCGCCTTCGTCGACGAACTGGCCGACCCGAGGCACGAGAACCGCCGGTTCACCGTCGGGCACTGACCGCACGCCCGCGGACGCGGGAATGTTAGTAGTCTCTAACTGTTGATGTTTGAGCAGGCTAACAATCCGGCGACCTGGGGGTGAGCGCGATGTCGACCAGCGTCCGGACCCTTGCCCGCGTCACCCCCACGGACAAGGGCCTGATCCGGCTCCTGGGGCCCGCGTTCGTCGCGGCGATCGCCTATGTGGACCCCGGGAACGTCGCGGCGAACCTGTCGGCCGGATCCCAGTACGGGTACCTGCTGGTCTGGGTGCTGGTGCTGGCGAACTTCATGGCGGTGATCGCGCAGTACCTGTCGGCCAAGCTCGGCGTCGTCACCGGACGCAGCCTGCCGGAGATCCTCGGTGAGAGGTTGCCGCGCGCGGCCCGGCTGGGCTACTGGGTCCAGGCGGAGGTGGTCGCCGCGGCAACCGATCTCGCCGAGGTGATCGGCGGGGCGCTGGCCCTGCAGATCCTCTTCGGTATCCCGCTGCTGGTCGGCGGGCTGATCATCGGCGTCGTGTCGGTGGGGATCCTCGCCATGCAGTCCCGGAGCCAGCGCCGCTTCGAGGCCGTCATCATGGGGTTGCTCGCCGTGATCACGCTCGGCTTCGCCGGCGGCGTGTTCGTGAGCCCGGTCGACTGGGGGAGCGCGGCCGGTGGGCTCGTCCCCCGGTTCGAGGGCACGAACACCGTGCTGTTGGCCGCCAGCATGCTCGGTGCCACCGTCATGCCGCACGCGATCTACCTGCATTCGGCCTTGTCCCGCGACCGTCACGGCGTCACCCAGGACCTGGTGCGGATCCGGCGCCTCCTGCACGCCACCCGCTGGGACGTCCTGCTCGCGCTGATGATCGCCGGCAGCGTCAACATCGCCATGCTCCTGCTCGCCGCCTCAGCGCTGCCCGGGGTGGCCGGCACCGACACCATCCAGGGCGCCGCGCACGAGATCAGCGTCCACCTGGGGGCGGGCGTCGGGATCGTATTCGGGGTGGGACTGCTCGCGTCGGGACTCGCCTCGACGTCGGTGGGTTCGTATGCCGGGGCGGCCATCATGTCCAGCCTCCTGCACATCCGGGTGCCGGTACTTCTGCGTCGAACCATCACCCTGGTGCCCGCACTGGTCATCCTCGGCGTCGGCGTCAACCCGACGTGGGCGTTGGTGCTCAGCCAGGTGGTCCTGTCCCTCGGCATCCCGTTCGCGGTGATTCCCCTCGTGTGGTTCACCAGCCGCACCGAGCTCATGGGGGTGCTGGTCAACCGGACGCCGCTGCGCCTGGTCGCGGTGGTGGTCACCGTGGGGATCGTCGCGCTCAACGTGCTGCTGGTGTATCTCAGTGTGGGCGGACAGCCATGACCGGGCGTCCGGCGGAGCCCCGCCAGGATCCGGCCATCACCCCGGTGGCCGAGGACTATCTCAAGGCGATCTGGTCGGCCCCCGAATGGGGAGGCCCGCCCGCCACCGTCTCCAGCCTCGCTACCCGGTTCGGCACCACCCGGGCCACGGTCTCGGCCACGCTGGCCAGGCTCTCCGAGCGTGGCCTCGTGCGGCACGAGCGCTACAAGGCGATCGACCTGTCGGTGTCGGGTCGGCGGCTCGCTGTTGACATGGTGCGTCGGCACCGGCTGATCGAGACCTACCTCGTGCAGACCCTCGGGTACGCCTGGGACGAGGTGCACGACGAGGCCGAGAGGCTCGAGCACGCGGTGTCGGACTCGTTCATCGAACGGATCGACGTCCTGCTGGGGCACCCGCGAGCCGACCCGCACGGAGATCCCATTCCCTCGGCCGGCGGAGAGACCGCCTATCCGCCCGACGCGGTGATGCTGCGGGACGCCGGCGACGGGCGCTACCGCGTGGTACGCGTCTCCGACAGTTCCCCCGAGACCCTGCATGCCGCCGTCCGGCACGGCCTGACGCCGGGCGCGTCGCTCACCCTCGACCCGGTCAGCCGACGGGCGCTGACCCGTGCGCTCAAGGATCCGTCCGCGGTCGTCCTCGTGCCCGCTGCCGGCAGCAGCTGACCGGCGTCACTCCCCGGGTGCTGAGGCGTCGGCCGACGCCGCACGCAGATGCCGGTCGAAGAACGCGAGGATCCGGGCGCGCGCCTCCCGGGCGGCGTCCGGTTCGTAGCCGACCCTCATGATCGGCCCGAACACCGCGAACAGCGCGGGCCGGGGATCCCCCGCACCGACGCCGTCGTTGAGGAATCCGTGTCCGGCGCTGGAGTACTCCACCACGTCGTGATCGACCGCGACCTCGGTGAGCACGCGGTCGAGGCGTTCGGCGGCACCCCGCAGGCTGCGATCCTTCGCGCCGTAACTGCCGACGATCGGGCAGGCGGTCCGGAGATACCCGGCGGAGTACACGTCCTTGCCGGCGGTGCCGTAGTTGACGCTGGACGCCGCGTAGCCGCCGCTCGGGGCGAGGATCAGCGCCAGCCCGCCGCCCATGCAGTATCCGATGACGCCGACGGTGCCGGTGCAGTCGGGGCGTCCGAGCAGCCAGGTGCGCGCGGCCTCGATGTCGTCGAACGTCGGGCCGCTCTTGCCGCGAGCGTCTCGCATCGTCGACACCATGCAGGAGAGCCCCTTGCGGCCGCGGAACAGGTCCGGCGCGATCGCCAGATAGCCCTCCGCGGAGAGCCAGTCCGCCTGGTTGCGGATGTCGTTGCCGAGTCCGAACGCGTCGTGGATGACGACCACGCCCGGGAACGGGCCGGTGCCGACGGGTGTCGCCACGTAGGCGGGCAGGTCGCCGGACGGGGACGGGAGGGTGATGGTCGTCACCCGGTCAGCCTGCCACATGCCCGCGGTACCCAGGGCGGATGCGGCGCCGATCCAGCGGGTGTCACCCACTCCGGACGGCGAGGAACTCCCACCCGGGACGCCGTCGACGACCTCCCGATGTGCAGGCGACGCGCCGAGCGGCGACCGCCACGGCAGGCCCGGGGGCCGATCGGCTGCAATTCCGGCGGCCCGGGCCTACTGGGACGACGGCGGGGCGGGCTCATCCCTGGACGATCACCGAGTAGCCGCCCACGACCACGCCGTTCCTCACCTCCTGGAACCGCAACAGGTTCCCGTCACCGGACGACGTCGACACCGCCCTCGCGATCGATCCGGCCGTCAGGTCGTGGACCTTGAGCGCCTGCACCACCGCAACGGCGGGCGAGATCGCGCGCGCCTGGACGTCGATCCTGCCCCGGAGCAGGGCGGTGCGGTCGATCGCGGTGAACGACGGGCGAGCGGTCATCGCGGCAACCTGCGGGTGGGCCATCATCGCGTGGACGGAGGCCGCCCCCGGGATCACCGCGTGCCCGCCGAGGGTGCGGGTCACCGTGCCGAGGTGGCCGATCGTCGGATGGTCCGGCACCGGAGTCACGACATCACGCAGCTGGGGGAGGACGACGTCGCGACCGGCGACGATCTTGTGGGCCAGCAGGATGGGCTTCACATCGGCACCGCCGTGCAGCAACTGGAGGTCGCTCCCGACCGTGAGTGCGGCACCGAGCCTGATCAGCAGCGGAGCGAGGTCGAGGCTGGGCGCCGCCAGGGTGACGTTGCGCTGCCCGACGTGGCGGTCCGTGGACGCCGCGAAGTTCCCGGAAGCGGGGTCCATCACGTGGGTCGCCACCGCGAGGAGGCACTCGTGTCCACCGTTCTCGACGACCGGCGTCCACAGGCCCGGGATCCGGACAAGCTGGTGGCAGTCGGCCGACGTGCGGTCGCCGAGGTTGACCCTCGTCCCGCCGATGTAGTGCGGCGGCTCGGGGCTGGACGCATCGAAGGAGAACGACGGATTGGCCCACCACGCCCGGACGCTGGTGCCTAGCGCGGGCAGCCGTCCGAGGTTCCACACGTGCACGAACACCGAGTGCGGCTGGCCAGGGGTGGGGTGCAGCACCGGTGTCGCCGAATTCGGGTCGGTGATGTCCCCGGAGTAGACCCGGACGTCGGGTGACTCCCAGAAGTAGCTCACCGGTGGCTGGCGCACGCCGGTGTCGCCGGGATGCGCCCGGATCAGCAGGTAGGGCCACAGCCCGTCCTGCCGCGGCGGGTGCCGGTGGTCGTGCAGCCAGCCGGTCACCTGCTTGACCCTCTCCGGGTCGGGCTTGTCGGGGGTCACCGTCGGGTCGCTGGTGTGGTCGGGATCCCCGCCCCGCTGGCCCTTGTCCTCCTCCGGGGTCAACTCGGGGTGGGTCTCCTCGATGACGTAGTTCTGGTCCTCGTTGCCGGGCATGGCTCAACCCTTCTGTCCCTCAGGCGGCATGCCCGCCTGCTGGATCTCGTTGATGTCGACCTTGGTGGTGGCCGAACAGCCGGGGTCCTTCGCGTCCCCGTCGCGGTAGTGAATCGCCAGGTTGAGCGCCGGGGTGTACAGCTTCTGCGGTCCACTCCACGCGAACTCACTGTCGGCGCAGTAGCCCTCCGGCACCGTGCACGGGGTGTGGAACGCGTAGTGCGCGGCGTCGAAGGCGCTGTCGCTGGTGACCTTCGGCACGGTCGTGTCGCCGGACCGGTTCCAGTCCCAGCAGTGGTACCCGTACCCGCGATCGGCGTCGAGGTTGAAGTCGGGTATCGGCTCGCCGGATGTGAGCTTCGACACCACGTAGGTGCCGTAGTCGACCGGGTCACCGAGGTGCTGTCCGCCTGGCAGGTGGGCCTGCGACACCTGGTCGGTGTCGGCGGGGGTGGCGGCCTTCTTGTAGGCGGTCCGGGTCGCCGGGTCGCCGGGCACGTGGTTCATCAGCACGCGCGCGTCCTCGCCCTGGGTCCACGGGCCGGACGCCGCGAGCGTCCCCTCCCAGCCGACCGTGTTGCCGCGGTTGTCCCGCTCGGGGTACTTCCACGGGCGCAGGTACTCGCTCGGCGCCTCCGGCTGTCCGCACGACGGGTCGGGCAGCACGAAGCCGAGGATCTGCTGGGCGATGTTCTGGGGGTCGGTGACGACCGCCCGCGGATACGCCCGATCGGCCCCCGACTTCTCGTCGAACGGCAGCGGCGCGGTCGCGAACCCGTCGGGCGAGTTGAGGGCGGCGGCGAGGGCTGCGAGGGGACCGTCGGGGCTCACGCCGAGTTCGACGAGGCTCTGCATGATCTCCTCGGTCTTCGGCATGAGGAACCCCTGCATGACCAGCGGCTTGCGGGCCGCGATGTACAGGCTCCACAGCGGCTCGACGGCGAACTCGTACAGCAGTTCGCGGAGCGGGTAGGTGGCCAGGTCGGCGAGCACGGCGGCCGGCAGCGTGGCGAGCCACACCCCGAGCTCGGCGAGCCAGGCGAGGAAGCCGAGGATGGCGAGGAACAGGTCGAGCAGGTTCCAACTGTCGTCGGACGGGTCGCCGCCACGCGAGGGGTCGTCGTCGACGCCGCTGCTCGACCCGGGCGGGGCGGGCGGGGTGTGGTCGTTGAACACCGGCGGTGCGGTGGGCTTTCGGGGGGCGTAACCGCTCGTCGAGGTCTTCTTGACGTACAGGTACAGCAGCTTGAAGGTGTTCTGCAGGGCGAGCCGGCTCGGGCGTCCGGTGGGCTGGCCCGAACTGTCCAGGTCGGAGAACTGGCTCGGGTCCCAGTTGAGCACCTTCGGGTCGGCGTCACCGAACACGTCCTTCATGGTGGCGATGATGAGGTCGCACAGGTCGTCGGGCAGGTCGGCGGTGTCGAGGTCGAAGAAGTCGTGGCGCTGCTTGGCACCGGCGGCCGAGTCCGACGTGTCGTAGGCCGGGAAGCCGGTGAAGTAGTCGTACGCGGGCGCGTCGTCGGCGCCGACGTAGGGGGCGATGAGGCCCTTGCGGAACGCGAGCCGGAAGTGCAGGGCGGAGGTGTCCATCTCGCCGTACGGTTCGGTGCCGTGGTGCTGGGCGTCGTAGGCCTTGGCGTCCATGTGGTTCTCGACGAGATGGTGGCGCTGCCAGTGCAGCCGGTACGGGCCGCCCGCCTTGGCGTTGACGAACGAATGTCCGGTGACGTCGGTGGCGCAGTGGCTCATCCAGCCGATCGCGAACGCCTTCTGCTGGTCGGTGGTGGCCTTCTGGTAGAGGGTGCGGGCGAATTCGTAGGTCTTGCGGTAGTGGAACATGTCCGACCAGTAGAACGCCGAGTCGTCGAACCCCTGGGGAACGCCCGACGTGAGCAGCCCGAACTAGTCGTAGAGCTCGGTGAACAGCTCGATGATGGCGTCGGTGATCGCCGACGACAACTCCTGCAGCGCCTGCCCGAGCTCGGCGAGGACACCGCCGGTGGCCTGGTTCAGCACGTCCCCGACGCCGTCGATCGCCGGTTGAGCCCACTTCTCCCACTTCGAGACGAATTCGCTGTCGAGGGTGTCCCAGACGCTCAGCACCCAGTTGGTGACGGTGAGCAGCACGTTGCCCTTGTCACCCTTGAAGTCGGGCAGCAGGAAGAAGATGTCGGGGCCGATCGCGCCGGCGGCGAGGTAGTTGCGCCAGGTGTGGGCGATCTCGCCGAGGTGTTGCGCGTCGAGAGGGGTGATGGTGGCGTCCGGTGGCAGGTCGGCCGCCTGCAACCGTTTCGCCATCATCGTGGCGGTCTCCATGTGGATGTACCAGCCGGGCATCGGTGCCTCCTGTGGGGTGAGGAATCAGAAGTCGGTCTTGATGAAGTTGAAGGGGCCGAGGTTGACGTTGTGCGTGCGCACGTACTTCTGCAGGTCATCGAAGAACGCCGAGGTGGCCGCCGAGCCGCCGTCGACGATGATCGAGAACACGATCGCGTTGCCGGCAGCGGGGGCGACCGCCGCCAGTGCGTAGGGTGCGACGACCCCCGCCGCCCGGCCGAGCGCGGCGGTGCCCACCTGGTTGAAGGCGCCGCCCAGCGAGGTGACGGGCGCCGCCGGTCCGGTGAGTGAGGGAGCCGAGGGGAGCCCGGGCGGCCCGCTCGGTGGTGGGGGATCGGGCTGGAGAGCCTTCTGCGCAGCCTCGCCGATGCCCTGCTTCGGTGCCACCATGCCACTGATCGCCCCGAGGGCGGCGCCGAGTGCGAGCCCTGTGATCGCCCCGACAAGGACTTTCAGCATGATGTCCTTGAGCCCGTTGTTCCTGCCGCCCGCGAACCCCGACGCGAAGCCCATCGCGGCCCCGTTGATGGTGCCGGTGACCCCGCCGACGACGGCCCCGCACAGCACGGTGCCGCTGGTGAGCCCGAGCGCGCCGCCGACCGCGACCCCGGCGAACGCGCCGCCGAACGCGGCCCAGCCGCCGACCGCCCCGCCGACGACGACGCCGAGGAAGATGTCTCCGGCGTCCCCTCCCGCGCGGGCGGCGGCGATGCCGCCGATCACCCCGCCGGCCACGATGCCGACCATGGTGGCCGCGAACACCGCGCCCCACGTGATGCTCACCCCGCCAACGGCCAGCGCCACCGTCCCGGGCGTGGCGATGCCGAACGTGACGACGGTGACGATCACGGCGACGGCGATGATCGCCACAGTCGCCACGACGGCAGCGAAGATCTTCCAGAAGTCACGGCCGGACGGGTCGACGTAGCTCGTCGGATTGTCGCGGCAGTAGGCGTACGCGTTCCAGGCCGCGGGGTCGTTGGCGTCGCCCACCAGCGGGTCGGGCGAGATGAACCGGCCGAGCTGCGGTGAGTACCAGCGGACGCCGAGCAGCACCAGGCCGTGGCCGACGTCCTGACCGGTCGCGAATCCCTGGGACGCCGTCGCGCTGCCGGTGCGGCTGAGCACCCGCCCGTAGGGGTCGTAGGTGAGGCGCAGTTGCTCGGCGCCGGCGGCGTCCGTGACCAGGGCCAGGGAGCCGAGGTGGTCGTAGTGCAGCCAGCTGAGCACGCCCCCGATGTCCCGGGCGACGATGCGGCCCCCGTCGCTGATCTGAAGGACGACCTGCCCGTCCTCGATCCGCACGAGCGGGTCGGGACTCAGCACCACATGGTCGGGAGCGCCCGGCGCGGCCGTCACCCGCTTCACCAGCGATCCGCCGTAGCTGTAGGTGAACGTGTCGGAGCCGCCGCCGGGGAGGGCGATCACCCGCAGCCGACCCTAGGCGTCGAGGGTGTGCGACCCCCAGGGCGCCGAGACCAGCTGGCCGCGATCGTCGTAGCCGAAGCTGTCGCCGCCGATGCTGGTGAGGCAGGTCGCGGGGGCGCCGTGCTCGCCGTAGTGGTACGCGCCGGACGCCGCGGAGGTGAGGTTGAACGCGTCGTCGTAGCCGTAGCCGAGCGTGCCCGTCGACCCGGACGCGGACACCAGCCGGTAGAGGTCGTCATAGCCGAAGGTCCAGGCGAGGGCGGCGTCCGGGCTGGTTAGGGCCGTGAGGTTGCCGACCCGGTCGTGGGTGAACCCCGTCTGCCGGAGGACGCCGGACGGGCCGCTGATCGACGACGTCGTGCGCCACCCCGTGAGCGGGTCGTGGTCGTCGGTCTCGACCGTCCCGTTGTCGTGGGTCACCCGGGTGCGCCGGCCCGCGATGTCGTAGTCGATGGCGTCGATCACCCCGCTGACGGAGCTGAGCAGCCCGAGTGCGTTGTAGCCGTAGGTCGTCACTCGCCCGCCCGGGTAGGTCAGGTGGTCGATCAGGCCGTCGGAGCGGTGCGCGAGGGTGATCGCCACCGGAGCGGCCCCGACGGGTGTCATCGCCTTGCTCGCGATCCGGCCGCGTTCGTCGTAGTCGAAGACCGTGCTGCCGCCCTCGTCGTCGACCCGCACCAGCCGTCCGCCGAGGGTGTGCGTGCCGGCGTCCGCGGGGGCCGGCCCCGTGGCGTCGTGGTAGACGAAGCTCGCCACCGGGCTGCCGGCGGCGGTGTCGTGCCGCACCGTGGTGGGGCGTCGGGCAAGGTCGTACGCCCGGAACACCCGGGCGCTGCCCGTCCGCGACTCGATGACGTCGCCCGAGGGGTCGAGCACGAGTATCTGGGTCGACTCGGGCCGGGTGATCCGCAGCGGGCGCCCGAGCAGGTCGCGGTCGAACCGCACGGACGCACCGAGCGCGTCGACGTGCTCGACGAGGTCGCCCCTGATGTCGTGTCGGTCGGTCGTGGTAATGGTGTGGCCGCCCGCCACCTGGTCGATCTGCTCGACCCGCCCCGCCGGGCTGACATGGCGTCGGATCACCGCTCCGACGTGGGGTGCCCCCGGGTCGGTGCGGTTCTGCTCGGCGTCGCGCTCCTCGATGACGCCGGGCAGGTAGGTCACGGTCGCCAGCGAGCCGTCGGGCTGGAGCGTCGACACCACCCGCCCCATCGCGTCGTAGCGCAGCTCCACGTGGGGCGCGGTGGACGCCGGCGGCGCGTAGGCGGTGCCGGCGCTCCGATAGGGCAGGTACGACCGCACGGGCAATCCCCGCGCGCCGTAGTCCTTGGCGTCGGCGACGATCTCCCCGGACTCGTCGGTGAGCCGCTGCTGAAGCATCCGCCCGGTGCCGTCGAGGAACTGGCGCTGCTGCCGCCGGGCCTGGCCGGTCGTGGTCGCAGTGGTCTCCGTGACGACGAGGGGCGACACGCCGGTGTCGTAGGCCAGCGCGCTGGTGGGTTCGGCGTCCGAGTCTCCCGGCTCGACGGTTGCTGTCAGCCGGGCGAGCGCGTCGAATCGCACCTCGAAGCGCGCTCCCGACGGGTCGACCATCGCGGTGGGCTGGTAGCTGCGCAGGTCGAACTCGGCGGTGAGCCGGTTGCCGACGGCGTCCACCACCTCGACCGGGTAGCAGTCGGCGGGGTCCATGAGCAGGGTGTTCACGCCGCCGTTGGGCCCGGTGATCCGCCCGTGGACGCCGGCGGAGTCCACGGTGCGCTCGAATCGGCCGAGTTCGATCCACCAGCCGTCGGCCCCCGCGGGTCGCACGTAGCCCGCGGCCGCGAAGTCGGGCAGGTCGGCGCCGTAGACGCTGGTCGCGAGGGTGTCGGGAATTGCCAGGGCGGTGCGGTGGGTGACCAGCCCCTGGGCACCCACCTGGCCGTTGGGCAGCCCGTCGTAGTCGGTACGCAGCTCGGACAGCACGGCGCCGGTGCCGTCGTGCTGGACGATCCGCGAGACCCGCTGCCGGAAGCGCCCGGACGGATCGGCGGCGAACTCGGTGTCGGTGTGCAGTTCCTGCACCGGCGTCGCGGTGGTCGCGTCGTAGGCCTGCTCGACCGCGGAGGTCACGCTGCCGTCGGGTGTCCATGCGGTCTGGGTGGTCACGATCCGGCTCACCGGGGTCGGCTGCCCCTCGAAGACCGACCGGGTGGAACTGACCAGGCGGGGCGTCACGGTTCCCGGCGACGAGCCGTCGTCGACCCTCCACTCCTGCTCGAACCGGTCGTACAGGCGGCCGTCGTCGCCCGCCCGGTCCTGGCGCACGAGCCGGCCACGAATGGCCCGGGCCCGCGCCCGGTCGTCGTGCGTGGACGGCTCACTGCCGTCGTCGAGCAGCCCGGTGGTGAACCAGTGGGTGGTGACGAGTGTGTCGACGGACGCGTCGCCGACATCGCGGCTGGTCACGCGGCCGAACCCGCACACCTCGCGCAGGACGCCGTCGTAGCGGCCCTGGTGGTACGCGTACTCGGTGGTGCTCACCGCGCCGGACGCGGCGTCGATGACGTCGACCCGGCTCACCACGGGAAGCACGATCGGCAGCCGGGTGCTCCACGGGCTCCCGGCCGCCCGGTCGCGCCCCGACTCGAGCGCCGAGGTGCTCCAGGCGATGGCCGTGCTCCGGCCGGTGCCGTTGTCTACCCGCGACAGCAGCGAGCTGGGCCGGCCACCGAGCAGGTCCAGCGTGAACCAGCGTCCGCGCCCCGACGGCAGGG
>DAIESZ010000034.1 GCA_027346035.1 Propionibacteriaceae bacterium | reverse complement strand
CCCAGCTCGGCCCAGGGTTGCTCGATGTCGGGGGTCTCGAACGCGTGCGCAACGGTGTCAGCCACGGAGCAAATCTATCGGCCGCGCCACGCCGCAGCCACCGCGGCCGCCTGCACGGGCACGGGCCCCGAGGCGGCGGGCGTCTCTGGGCCTACACGGCCCTGAATCGGACGGCGCCCCCTCCGCCGACGCAGTCTCCTGGAGGCCTGCTCGCGAACCCAGGAGAAACAGCCACGAGCGTTCTCACGCCGACAACGCGTCCGGAGCCCGTTTGCGGGCCACGGGTCCTGGGCACCGGGATGGTGAGAGCGCATCACTCGACGCAACAAGTCCCACTGTGACATGGCATAATTCCTTGCCAGATGACTGAATGGCGGCTATAATCGAACGTATGAACGACACTCGCGATGTCGCGGTCCGGCTCGACGATGCGCCTGTCCGACTGGCTGAGAGTGTCCAGGCGGCCACCCGGCACCTCGCCCAGGGCGACCTCATCGATGCGCTGCGCACACTGGAAGACCTGAAGAATGTGGCCACTGCCGTGCAAGCGGTGGCCGCTGTCAACTTCGCCCGGCACCAGCGGGCCGAGCAGATCCGACGGGGAGTCCCCGCGGAGCGCGTCGGACGCGGTGTCGCCGAGCAGATTGCGCTGGCGCGGCGTGAGTCCCCGCATCGTGGGGCGATCTTCCTCGGGGTGGCCTCGATGCTGGTGGCAGAGATGCCGTTCACCCTGGACGCGATGGCTGCCGGCGTGCTCACCGAGCATCGGGCGCAGATCCTGGTCCACGAGACGTCGTGCGTGTCCCGAGAGGTGCGTGTGGAGGTCGATCACGCGGTGGCCGGCGACCTCGTGCGGTTGTCACGCTTGGGCACCCGTCGGTTGGCCGACCTGGTCCGCGTCGAAACCTACCGGCGTGACCCGGCCAGCGTGGTCGCCCGGATCGGCCATGCGGCGAGCGAACGGTTCGTCGCAGGGCGGCCGGCCCCCGACTGCATGACCCGGCTGACCGCGCTGCTGCCGGTGGCCCAGGGGGTCGCGGTGCTCGCCGCCCTGCGCCGGGCCGCCACCACCGCCCACGCCACCGGCGACCCGCGCACCCAGGAACAGGTCATGGCCGACGAACTGGTCGTCCGCGTCACCGGACGGGCCGCGACCGGGGCGGTCCCCGTCGCGCTGCACCTGGTGATGCCCGTCGACACCCTCCTCAACGCCGGCGATCAGCCCGGACGGGTGCACGGGCATGGGCCCATCCCCGCCGAGATCGCCCGCCGACTGGTCGTCGCCGCCCCCGCCGTGGAGTCATGGGTCCGTAAGCTCTACGCGACCCCCAAGGGCGGGCTGGTCGCGATGGAATCGGGCTCCCGGTTCTTCCCCGACGGACTGGCCGAGTTCATCAGCCTCCGGGACGAGTTCTGCCGCACCCCTTACTGCGACGCGGCGATCCGGCACATCGACCACATCATCCCAGCAGCCGACGACGGGCCGACCGATGCTGCGAACGGTCAGGGCCTGTGCGAACGGTGCAACCACGCCCGGCAAGCCCCCGGATGGACCGCTCGTCGCTTCCTCCGGCGGATCGAGGATGCTCCGACTGCTGCTGATCCGGATCGGAGCGCACCCCCGGGCGGGGACGAGCACGGCCACCCGCCCACCGCGCGCAGTGACACGTGGGGCGACGCAATGGGGACGTGGCTCGGCGACCCCCACGAGGTCGTGATCACCACCCCCACAGGTCACCACCACCTGAGTGCGGCATCCAGCCTCAGCTGATGTCGCGTCCCCACAATGGCGCCGATCGTCGCCCTGCGAACCTCCAGGCCGCCTGCGCGCCTTAGTAACCTTACGGTTACGTAACCACTTCGATACGCTCTGCACCATGGATGCGGTATTGCAGGCGTTGGCGGACGGAAGCCGCCGAACGGTGCTGGAGATCCTTCGGCAGCACCCGGCCACCGCGGGTGAGCTGGCCGAGGCACTGCCGATCGCCCGACCCGGCGTGTCCCGACACTTGCGCATCCTCCGGGAAGCCGGGCTCGTCGACGTGCGCCACGAGGCCCAGCGGAGGATCTACAGCCTGCGACCGGAAGCTCTCGTCGAGGTCGACGAGTGGCTGGGGAATTACCGCGCCCTGTGGCAGAACCGGCTGGACGCCCTCCACACGGAGATCGCCCGAGAACAGAGGATGAGGACATGAGGATCACCGGAACGATGCGGGCTCTCGACGAGACCCACGGGGCCGTGCGAGTGACGGACGTCTACGACACCACCATCGACGACCTGTGGAACGCGTGCACCACGCCCGAGCGTCTCGCGCGCTGGGCCGCCGAGGTGTCAGGCGACCTTCGCGAGGGTGGCATGATCCACGCGGTCTTCACGAGCACCTGGAGCGGTCCGGCGAGAATCGACGTCTGCGACCCACCACGCCACATGATGATCACGACCGAGCCCGGCACCGACGACGAGTGCCAGATCGAGGCCTGGCTCAGCAGCGAGGGCGCTCGCTGCCGGTTGGTGGTCGAGGAGCGCGGCCTGCCGCTCGATGCGCTCCACCTGCACGGCGCAGGCTGGCAGGTCCACCTGGAGGACCTCGGACGCTCCCTGGCCCTCGACGGTCCGGCGCATGCGGGCGGCTGGTCCGAGCAGGTGGCGGCTCCGGCCTGGCACGCGCGGTGGGTGGAGCTCACCCCTCACTACCGGGCCATGGCCATCGGGTGACGCCCGATCCTGCCTGGGCGGGTCTCGGTGAGGGTGGCTCATCGGTCGCGCAGCGTGCCGTCGACCGCGCGGTTCACCGACGAAGGGTGTCATCCTCGGCCCACCCGTGGACGGGGGCGCCGGCCGACGCGCCCACGGCCAGGTGACCCTCACCCTTTCGGGCGGACATCACCGATGGCGCCCCGATTTGCGGTCGGAGGCCGAACGTACAAGAGTCTCACTCGTCGCCCGCGCCCGGCGGCAGCGCACCTGCCCCGGCCGGAGACACCACGAACTGTTGCGTCCACAAGGAGGCGGGCGATGAGAATCGGTGTCCCAACCGAGGTCAAGAACAACGAGTACCGGGTCGCGATCACTCCGGTCGGGGTCAGCGAGCTGGTACACGCCGGTCATGAGGTGTTCATCGAGACGGGGGCCGGCGACGGCTCCGCGATCAGCGACGACGAGTTCGTCGCCCAGGGGGCGGTCATCACCCCGGACGCCGACACCACCTGGGCGAGCGCCGACCTCGTGCTCAAGGTGAAGGAACCGATCGCGGAGGAGTACCACCGCCTGCGCGATGATCTCGTGCTGTTCACCTATCTGCACCTGGCCGCCGACCCGCAGGGCACCAGGGCACTGCTGGACGCCGGCACGACCGGGATCGCCTACGAGACCGTGCAGCTCCGCTCGGGGCTGCTGCCGCTGCTCTACCCGATGAGTGAGGTGGCGGGCTGCCTCGCCCCCCAGGTCGGCGCGCACGCGCTGATGAAGTCGCAGGGCGGCCGGGGCATGCTGATGGGCGGCGTCGGCGGCGTGGCCAATGCCAAGGTGGTCGTGCTGGGCGGTGGCACGGCCGGCCAGAACGCGGCGAACATCGCGCTGGGGTTGGGCGCCGACGTCACGATCCTCGACACCGACCTCGAGAAGCTGCGGATGAGCTTCTGGCGCTTCGACAACCGGGTCAAGCAGATCGCCTCCTCGACGCTGGCGGTGCGTGAGCACGTGCTCGACGCCGACATGGTCATCGGCACGGTCCTCATCCCCGGCTCACGGGCTCCGAAGCTGGTCACCCACGAGATGGTCGCCGAGATGAAGCCCGGCTCGGTCCTCGTCGACGTCGCGATCGACCAGGGCGGATGCTTCGAGGACTCCCGCCCCACCACCCACGACAACCCGACGTTCACGGTGTACGACTCGATCTTCTACTGCGTCGCCAACATGCCGGGGGCGGTGCCGAACACCTCCACCTGGGCCCTCACCAACGCCACCCTCCCGTACGTGCTGCAACTGGCCAACCGCGGTTGGCGGGACGCGCTGAAGGCGAATCAGTCGCTGGCTGCGGGCCTCAACACCCACGCCGGCAACGTGACCTACCGCGGCGTGGCCGACGCCCTCGGCCTGCCCTACACGCCCACCGAGACGCTGCTCTGATCCCGCGCCGCCGCCCCGATTCGACCGGGCGGCGACCGGCTGCCACGATCGGGGATGTGGATCCGGAACAGTTGAGGGCCCTGGCGATCGAGGCGGCCGGGCGGGCGGGCGATCACGTCCGCGACCGCCGACCGGATCGGGTCGATGTCGTGGCGACCAAGTCGAGCGAGG
>DAIESZ010000016.1 GCA_027346035.1 Propionibacteriaceae bacterium | reverse complement strand
GCGCTCGACGTCCTCGGCGAGCTGGCCCTGCGGGACCGTCCAGTGGCACTGATCGCCTCGGACCAGAGGATGCCCGAGATGACCGGCATCGAGCTGCTCGAGCAGTCCCGGGTTCACGCCCCGCGCGCGAAGCTCTTGCTGCTCACGGCGTACGCCGATACCGACGTGGCGATCCGCGCGATCAACGACATCGGGCTTGACTACTACCTGCTCAAGCCGTGGGACCCGCCGCAGGAGCGCCTCTACCCGGTCATCGACGACCTGCTCGAGGACTGGCACCGGGAGAACCCTGACCACTCCTCCGACGTGCGGGTGGTCGGGCAGCGCTGGTCGGACCGCAGCCACGAGATCAAGAACTTCCTGGCCCGCAACCACGTGCCCTATCGCTGGTTCGACCTCGACCGCGACGCCGAGGCGCAGCGTTTGGGCGAGCTCGCGCAGGTGGCCGCGGGCGACCTGCCGCTCGTGCTGATCCCCGACGGCGACACGCTTCGCGCACCGTCGACCCTCGACCTGGCTGCTGCTCTCGGCTTGCGCACCAGTGCCGACCAGGACGTCTACGACCTGTGCATTGTCGGCGGGGGTCCGGCCGGTCTCGCGGCCGCGGTGTACGCCGCGTCCGAGGGCCTGCGCACCGTGGTCGTCGAACGCGAGTCGCCCGGCGGGCAGGCGGGACAGAGCGCGGCCATCGAGAACTACCTCGGGTTCCCCAAGGGACTCACGGGGTCCGACCTCACCCAACGCGCCGTGGCACAGGTGTCACGGTTCGGCGCCGAGATGGTGCTCGCGCGCGACGTGTCCGGTCTGGAGCAGCGCGGACCGGTCCACGCCGTGACCTACGACGGCGGGGAGATCGAGGCGCGCGCCGTGGTCATCGCGACCGGCGTCTCCTACCGCCGGCTCGAGGCGAACGGACTGCAGCCGCTCACCGGCCGTGGCGTCTACTACGGCGCGAGCGCCGGTGAGGCCGCGCAGACCGAAGGCGACGACGTATACGTCGTCGGCGCCGCCAACTCCTCCGGCCAGGCGGTGCTCCAGCTCGCCAAGTTCGCGAAGCGGGTGGTGATGGTCGTGCGCGGCGCGGACCTCGACTCGGCGATGTCGCTCTACCTCGTGGACCGGATCAAGGCCGCACCGAACGTCGAGGTCCGGTTCCGCAGCGAAGTCGTCGCCGGTCGTGGGGACGGCCATCTCGAGGCCATCACCATCGCCGACCGCGGCTCCGGCGAGCGGGAAGAGGTGCCGACGAACTGGCTGTTCGTCTTCATCGGTGCCTCGCCGCGCACCGACTGGGTCGGCGCGGCCGTGGTACGCGACTCCCACGGGTTCGTGGTCACCGGCCAGGAGCTCATGGCGCACGATCGGGCGTCCCGGTGGCCGCTGGTCACCCGGCCGCCGTTCGCGCTCGAGACCAGCGTGCCGGGTGTGTTCGCGGCCGGCGACGTGCGCCTGGACTCGATGAAGCGGGTCGCCTCCGCGGTCGGCGAGGGCGCCATGACCGTCTACCTCGTGCACCGCTACCTGGCCACCGTCTGATGCTCCTCGACGAGCTGAGAGCGCTCACCCTGCTCGAGGGCCTCACCGACGACCAGCTGCAGGCGCTCGTCGACGCCGGCGAGGTGGTGGAGTTCGAGGCCGGGGAGATCTTGTGGGTCGCCGGCGCGCCCTCCGAGAACTGGATGATCAGTCTCGAGGGCCGGATCGACATGGTCCGCGTCAGCGGCGGCGAGGAGTCGGTCGTGGGCATGCTCGAGGTGCCAGGGCGGTGGGCCGGCGGCTTCGGGGCGTGGGACGACAACGCGGTCTACCTCGCGACGGGCCGGTCTGCGACACCGGGTCGCCTCCTGCGCATCCCGAGCGCTGCCCTGCGCGCCCTGCTTGCGGAGATGCCGCTGGTCTCGCATCTCACCGAGGGGCTGTTCCACACCGCGCGCAACATCGAGGCTGTGGCTCGCCAGCGTGACGCGCTGGTCACGCTGGGCAGGCTCTCGGCCGGGCTGGCACACGAGATCAACAACCCGGCGGCGGCCGCCACACGGGCGGTCGACTCCCTGGCGGGCGAGCTGACCGATCTGCTCGCCTCGCTCGGACGACTCGCGCAGGGGGAGGTCTCCGCCGATCAGTTCTCCGTCCTCGACTCGCTGCGCCGAGAGCTCGAGCCAAGCACCGGGGTGCGTGAGCCACTTGCCGTGGCCGACCGCGAGGAGGCTCTGTCGGCATGGCTGAACAGCCACGGCGTGGTGCGCGACTGGGTCGTCGCACCGCCGCTGGTTGCCGCCGGGGCGGACGTCTCATGGTGCGAGCGTGTCGCGGCCGTGCTGGACGGCCGTTCGCTGGAGCCGGGTCTGGAGTGGGTGGCTAGCACCCTCTCGGTGGCCGCGCTGCTCGGCGAGGTCAAGGAGTCGACCCGTCGGGTGTCGGAGCTCGTGGGCGCGGTGAAGTCGTACTCGCAGCTGGACCGGGCCTCGATCCAACGCGTCGAAGTCACCGAGGGCATCGAGAGCACGCTGATCATGCTCGGCCACAAGCTGCGCGATGGCATCACCGTCGCGCGTGACTATGCCCCCGGTGTCCCTCGCGTCGAGGCCTACGCCGGTGAGCTCAACCAGGTCTGGACCAACCTGATCGACAACGCCGTCGACGCGATGGGCGGGGCGGGGACCCTGCGGATCTCCACCCGGGTCGAAGGCGACGCCGCCGTCGTACGGATCGGCGACACCGGCCCTGGGATGCCGCCCGAGGTGGCGGCCCGCGCCTTTGAGGCGTTCTACACCACCAAGGACGTGGGCAAAGGCACCGGGCTCGGCCTTGACATCGCCCGACGCATCGTCGTGGAGCGCCACGGCGGAGCCATCACGATCGACTCCCACCCGGGCGAGACGGTGATCGCAGTCCGGATCCCCCTCCGCCAGCCGAACCCCTGAGCGGGCCTCACCGGCACCGGCCAGATCAAGGTCTTGCACTGCCCAAATGGAGAGGCCAGGACAGCGCGGGAAGCCTCCAACGCAACGAGCTAGGATTTCCAGTCGGTTCCTCGGGTGGCGGCGGCGGGAGACTCACGCGGTCAGGAACTCGATTAGACATGCTTACGGACGCACGCCTCCGGCCGACTCAGAAGCATCATGTGGCGGATCGACACCCACCCCCGACGCCCCTGGCGCCACCCGCGGTTCGCAAGGCAACAGTCGGCATCACGTTGGGCCAGGCTCAGACTGTGGCGGCCGCGTCCGCGTCCTTCGAGCCGACCCGCAGTCCTGCTTCTGATTGCGCATCAGAAGTCCTCGCTGGTCGGCGTCGACGTTGCGGCGCTGAGCTGAGGGGGGACGGCGTGGAGCTTTCGGCCACCCAACCCGCACTTGAACGGCGGGGATGGCCAACTGGTGACCGATGAGGTCGCTGATCATCACGGGACCTCGTTGAGCCACACTCCTTGGAAGCGACGAGGCCCCCGTCACTGTCCGGTTGTGCCGGGGACGGTGGCCTGGATCAGGAGTTGGGTGACGCTGGTGGAGCAGGCGGTGGTGGCCCTGGGGAGGGGCAGGTCGGTGGCGGTGGTGTTGCCGGGAGGGTAGACGCGCATCGCGGTGACGGGCTGGGGCTGGCAGGTCGCGGTCGGGTAGTTGTAGGGGTTGACGATCTGCAGCACCGCGGAGGCGCTGGCACCGGGGGCGAGGGTGATGGTCCTCGAGGGTTGTTGGGGGTTGCGGGACGCCGGGGTTCCGACCTGCTGACCGGTTCGGCTGTCGAGGAACGCGACGCCGGGGTAGCCGTACATCGTGCAGGTGTGCGCGCTGGTGTTGGTGAACACGATCGGCTGGTAGGTGCTTCCGGCGGCACCCTGAGCGGTGCCCAGGCGCAGGG
>DAIESZ010000032.1 GCA_027346035.1 Propionibacteriaceae bacterium | reverse complement strand
GACGGGTCGATCTGCGCGGCGACCGCCTGGTGCCGCTCCCCCTACGGTCCGCGCCGGGACACCGGGACGAGGCCTCTCCCCCCAGGCGAATTGGCGGGCCTCCTGGCGCGGGCCGCCCGCGCCGGGATCGGCTGCGCGGTGCACGCGACCGGCGACGCCGCGATCGACGCGGTCCTCATGGCGTTCTCCGCCACCCACGCACACGGGTCGGTCGAGCATGCCGAGCTCGTGACTCCCGATCAGGCGGAGGGAATCGCGCGGCTCGGGCTCACGGCGTCCGTGCAGCCCCAGCATCTGCTCGCCGACCGGGACGCCCGCGACACCTTCTGGCCGGGTCGGGCGGTGTCGCCCCTGGCCACCCTGCGCCGCGCCGGAGTCGACCTCGCGCTGGGGTCGGACGCTCCGGTGACCCCCCTCAATCCGTGGGCCGCGATCCAGGCCGCGGTACGACGGGACACCAGGCGACCTGGACAGCCCGAGGAGTCGTTGTCCCTGTCGGAGGCGCTCCGCGCGTCGACGGCGGGCGTGTGTCGCCTTGTGCCCGGCGCGCCGGCCGACCTCATCCTCGTGGACGAGAACCCCTTCGACGTCGACATCGAGCGTCTGCACACCTTCGGGGCGGCAGCCACCGTTCTCGCGGGGCGCCTGGTCCATTCGACGATCGGGTCGGTGGCGGCCGGGGTCGGCTAGAACCCCAGACGGTTCAGCTGTTTCGGGTCGCGCTGCCAGTCCTTCATCACCTTGACCCGCAGGTCGAGATGCACCGGGGTACCCAGCAACCGGGCGATCTGCTGACGCGCGGCGCTGCCAACCTCGCGGAGGCGTTCGCCCTTGTGCCCGATGACGATTCCCTTCTGGGAATCGCGCTCAACAACCATCGAGGCGAACACGTCGAGGAGCGGCCGGTCCTCGGGACGCCCCTCGCGCAACCGCATCTCGTCGATGATGACCGCAATGGAGTGCGGCAGCTCATCGCGAACGCCCTCGAGCGCGGCCTCACGGATCAGTTCCGCGACGAGCGTCTCGGTGGGCTCGTCGGTGATCTCGCCCGCAGGGTAGTAGGCGGGGCCCTCCGGAAGCAGCCTGACGAGCTCGCCGATGACCTCGTCGACCTGCTCACCCGACACGGCCGAACACGGGATGATCGCGTCGAAGCGCAGGTCGAGCTTCTCCTCGGCCTCGGTGACCTCGACCAGTTCGCGCCGCAGCCGCTCCCCCGAAACCGTGTCGCTCTTGGTGACGATCGCCACCAGGTGCGGGCGCCTCGGCAGCTTGGCGATCTCGGCCAGCAGGAACTCGTCGCCCGGGCCGATGTGCTGGTTCGCGGGCAGACAGACGCCGATGACGTCGACCTCGCCCCATGTCTCGTAGACGAGCCCGTTGAGCCGCTCGCCCAGCAGGGTGCGCGGCTTGTGCAAGCCGGGGGTGTCGATGAGGACCAGTTGGGCGTCCGGCCGGTGCACGATCCCCCGGATGACATGCCGGGTGGTCTGCGGCTTCGACGACGTGATCGCGATCTTGCTGCCGACCATGGCGTTCGCGAGGGTCGACTTGCCGGCATTGGGGCGTCCGACGAAGCAGGCGAAGCCCGAACGGAAGCCCTCGGGTGCCCCGGTGTGGGCGTCAGTCATTCTCATGTCCCTTCGCGGCGGTGTCCGCCTCGTCCGTGTCGGATCGGTTGATCAAGTGCACCAGGCAGCGTCCGATCTGGTGCCGCCGCCCGGTGGTGGTCTCGGCCACGATGTGGATGCCCTCCCAGTCGATCGCGCTGCCCGGGATCGGGACCATGCTCAGTTGCTTGGCCATCAGACCCCCCACGGTCTCCACGTCCTCGTCGTCGACGTGCAGCCCGAACATCTCACCCAGATCCTCGACCGGCATGCGCGCCGAGATCCGGAACAGGCCCGGCTCGATCTCCTCGGTGTGGGTGGGTTCGGCGTCGTACTCGTCGACGATCTCGCCGACGATCTCCTCGAGGATGTCCTCGATCGTCGCCAGGCCGGACGTACCGCCGAACTCGTCCACGACCAGCACCATGTGGTTGCGCTTGAGTTGCATCTCCCGCAGCAGTTCGTCGACCGGCTTGGAGTCGGGGGTGAACTCGGCGGGCCTCATCATCTCGGCGACGCTCTCGCTGCGCTCCCCATCGGGGTGGTCGTAGACCCGTCGCATGACGTCCTTGACGTACATGACCCCGACGATGTCGTCGAGTCCGTCGCGGATCACCGGGATGCGACTGTAGCCCGACCGCAGGGCCAGCGAGAGCGCCTGGCGCAGGGTCTTGGTCTCCTGGATGTACACCATGTCGGTGCGCGGCACCATGACCTCCTTGACGAGCGTGTCGCCGAGATCGAACACCGAGTGGATCATCCGGCGCTCATCGGACTCGATGACGTCGCTGGCCTCGGCCCGATCGACGAGCTCGCGCAACTCTGCCTCCGAGGCGAAGGGCCCGTCGGCATAGCCGCGTCCGGGCGTGATCGCGTTGCCGAACAGGATCATGAGTTGCGGGATCGGTCCGAGCACCCTGGTCAGCCCCGACACGAGCGCTCCCGCCGGCGGCGCGACGCGCCGCGCGCGCTGGCGACCGAGTGTCAGGGGTGCCACCCCCCAGCCGATATAGCGGACCACGACCATGATCGCCACCGCGATCAGGATGCGTTCCCAGGTGGGCTCCAGTGTGCTGAACACCACGAGCGCCACCAGCACGGTCGCGCTGACCTCGAACAGTGTGCGCACGAGCATGGAGGTGTTGAGGTAGGGGGCGGGATCCTCGGCGATGGTGCGCAGACGCTTACCGCCGCGGACGCCGAGCGCTTCGAGGTTCTCGGCGCGGGCCCGCGACGTGGCGGCCAGGGCCGCCTCGAACATGGCGAGCACGAACGCGAGGACCGCGGCGACCAGTGCGACGGCCAGTTCGATCCACTGGGACTGGGGCACGCTCACCACACACTTTCGGGGGCGGCGGTCACCGGGACAGGGATCGTGGGGTGTCCCGGCACCGCTCGGACAGGGAGACTGCGGATGATTCTACGGCCCGGCACAGTCGGGGGGTCAGCCACGGACGCGGGCTGCCTCCCAGTCGGCGATGATCCGGTCGTTCAGCGCGAACATCACGGCCCGCTCATCCGGCTCGACGTGGTCGTGCCCCAGCAGGTGCAGCAGGCCGTGGATCAGGAGGTACTGGGCCTCCTCGTCGGGACGCCGACCGTTGTCGGGAGCCTGCTCCGCGATGACCTGCGGGCAGAGGTAGATCTCTCCCAGATCACCGGTGGTGTACTCCTCGTCGGAGCCGGGTTCGTGCAGTTCGTCCATCGGAAAGCTCATGACGTCGGTGGGGCCGGGAAGGCCCATGTGCTTGACGTGCAGGGCGGTCATCGTGTCGGGGTCGATGAGCACGATCGACAGGTCGGCCTGGGGGTGGACCCGCAGCGCGGACAGCGCGAACCGGGCCAGCTTCACGAGCGCGATGTCGTCGACCTCGACACCTGACTCGTTGTTGAGATCGATCACCGATGCTCTCCCCGATGCTCGCGCCGAGGCATGCCCGTCGGCGGGGTCAACGCCGACTCGTACCGGTCGTAGGCCGCGACGATGCGTCCGACCAGCTTGTGCCTCACGACGTCGTGGCTGGTGAGCGTGCAAAAGGCGATGTCGTCGATGCCGTCGAGGATGCCCTGAACGGCCCGCAGTCCACTCGGCTGACCGCCGGGGAGGTCGACCTGGGTGATGTCGCCGGTGACGACCACCTTCGACCCGAACCCGAGCCGGGTGAGGAACATCTTCATCTGCTCCATCGAGGTGTTCTGCGCCTCGTCGAGGATGATGAACGCATCGTTGAGCGTGCGCCCGCGCATGTAGGCGAGGGGCGCCACCTCGATCGTGCCCGCGGTCAGAAGCTTGGGAACCGAGTCGGGGTCGACCATGTCGTGCAGCGCGTCGTAGAGGGGACGCAGGTACGGGTCGATCTTGTCGTTGAGGGTGCCCGGCAGGAATCCGAGCCGCTCGCCTGCTTCGATGGCCGGGCGGGTGAGAATGATCCGGTTGACCACCTTCGCCTGCAGCGCCTGGACGGCCTTGGCCATCGCGAGGTAGGTCTTGCCGGTACCCGCGGGCCCGATGCCGAACACCACTGTGTGGGCGTCGATGGCGTCGACGTATCGCTTCTGGTTGAGCGTCTTGGGCCGGATCGTGCGACCACGACTCGACAGGATGTTGTGGGTGAGCACCTCCGCCGGACGCACGTCGGGGCCGGCGGCGCTCATCGTGATGATCCGCTCGACGGTCTCCGAACTCAGCCCCTGCCCGGTGCGCAACACGGTGATCATCTCGGTGAACACCTCGGTGGCGTGGGACACCTCGGCCGTGGTGCCATCGACGGTGATCTCGTTGCCCCGCACGAACACGTCGGCATCCAGCTGCGCTTCGAGCAGACGCAGGAACTCATCCCGGGGGCCCACGACGTTCACCATGTCGATCGATGCGGGGACCGTGATCACACGGTGACCCGGCAGGTGGGCGATGTCGTGGGGCTGGCTGGTGCTCAGAGTGTCTCCCTGGTGCGTGAAGGGTGGCCCGCTCACAGGTAGGGGCCACGGCGAGGTCCGCTGCGACCATCACCGTCTCCCATGCTACGGTCCCGGCCGCGCGGGGACCAGCGGCTTGGGGGCACCGGCGTCCGCTGCGAGCGATCACCGACCGGGTGGTTCCCCCGCGGGGCGGCTCATGCTTGGATGGTTCACCGTGACGATGCCCCTCGATACCCAGTCGCGGTCCGCAGCCGCATCACCGGACGCCGGCCGGGTGCGCTACGCCACCGGAGCCGCAACCCACTACGACCTCGTGGTCGCGCTGTTCGTGAGCCTGTTGATCATCTCGGGTGTCACGGCCGCGAAACTGTTCGAGGGACCCCGGATCCCAGGGTTCAGCTCATGGTTCTACGGCGGTGGCAACCTGATTTTCGACGGGGGCGCGTTCTTGTTCCCGCTCTCCTATGTCGTTGACGACGTGATGACCGAGGTTTACGGCTGGCGTCGGGCGAAGCGGGCGATCTGGATGGGTTTCGCAATGATGTTCCTCGCGGCGCTCACCTACCGCGTCGTCGCCCTGACCACCCCCGTGCCGGGCTTCGAGGCCTGGAACCAGGTGCTGGCCCCGGTGACCCGGATCACCGTCGCCAGCCTGTCGGGCTACCTGGCCGGCGAGCTGCTCAACTCGCTGGTCGTGGTGCGGCTCAAGGCCCGGATGGCCGAACGCGCGGTGGCACTGCGGCTCATCGCCTCCACCCTGGTCGGCGAGTTCGTCGACACCCTGCTGTTCTGCACGATCGCCTACGCGTTCTCGATCTCGTGGGGTGAGCTGGCGAACTATACGATCACCGGCTACGTCTACAAATGCCTGGTCGAGCTGTGCGTGGTGCCGATCAGCCTGGCGGTCATCCGCTGGCTCAAGCGGGTCGAACCGACCTACGGCCTGTGAGCGGACGCCGCTCAGCCGGCGAATCGGTCGGTGGCGGCCACCAGCTCACGACAGATGTTGGGTTCCATGGCCGAGTGACCGGCCAGCACCATCCGCAGGTCCGCCTCCGGCCAGACCCGGTGCAGGTCGATCGCCGTGGTCGCAGGGCAGGGCAGGTCGTAGCGGCCCTGAACGATGACCGCAGGGATGTCCCGCAGCCGCCTGGCATCGGCGATGAGCTGACCCTCGGTGAACCACCCGCCGTGGACGAAGAAGCGGTTCTCGATCCGGGCGAACGCGAGCGCGTAGTCGGGGTCGGACATGGACTCGACATGGGCCGGGGAGAAGAGCAGCGTCGAGGTGGCGGCCTCCCACCGGGTCCACGCGAGGCCCGCGGCCCGGGCGATCGCTGGATCGTCGTCCCAGAGCAGCCGGTGGTAGCCGCCGATGTTGTCGTGCGCGAAGTCGTGGCCGGCCCGGCGCAACGGCTCGCAGAACACGTCCCACCATTCGGGGGCGATGTGACCGGCGCCGTCGTTGTAGTACCAGTCGAGTTCACTGCGTCGCAGGGTGAAGATGCCCCGGAGCACCATCTCGGTGACCCGGTCCGGATGGGTCTCGGCGTACGCGAGGGCGAGGCTGCTGCCCCATGATCCGCCGAACACGAGCCACCGGTCGACGCCCAGGTGGGTGCGAAGCCGTTCGAGGTCGGCGACCAGGTGCCAGGTGGTGTTGACCGTCGGATCGGATGCCGCAGTGGAGGCGTGGGGGGTTGACGCACCGCACTGGCGCTGGTCGAAGCAGATGATCCGGTAGCGCTGCGGGTCGAAGAATCGGCGCCGATCCGTGCCGCCCCCGCCGCCGGGGCCACCGTGGACGAACACGGAGGGCTTGCCGTCGGGGCGGCCGCTCTGCTCGTAGTAGACCAGTTGCCCGTCACCGACGTCGAGCATGCCCGAGTCGTAGGGCTCGATCGGGGGGTAGAGGGCGTCCGGCGGCACGAACTGGGCGCCCGTCACCACCATGCTGGACAGGTCCCCGGGGGCCGGCAGCCGCAGGTCGGATGCCGCACCGGCCACTCCCCCACCGGCATCGGCAGTCGTCACTCGTCGTCGCCGCCCTCGGAGGCGAGCTCGTCGTCGTCGATGACGTACATCGCGGCCTCCTCGGCGGAGGCGGCCCCACCCGCCAGGCCGACCTCTTCGGTGATGTTCTCGATGCTGTCGTCGTGGAGGCCACCGTACCCGTGGGTGCCGTCGACCAGGCGCCCCGCGCGGCGACTGCCGACCTCGCGCTTCTCATGGTCGGGGTTCCAGTCCCCGTCGTCGCCGTCGCGTTCGGGATCCTCCTGGCGCAGCCGCTGGTCGAGCGTCTCCCCCCGACGCATCTCCTCGCCCGTGTTGCCGTATCCCTCGGCCGGGGACCAATGGTCGGGCGGAATGTAGCCCTCGTCGAGCACGTCATCGACGCCCCTGTTGATGAGCGTCTCGTCACGCTGCAACTGGTCGAGCTGCTCCGATTCGTCGGGCACAGCTTCGTCGAATTCGGTGTCCATGACCCGATCTTGCCACTCGGCGCCAGGGAACACAGGGGATTCGTCGGCGCGCCGGGCCGACGGGTGTGGCGCGGCTATGTCTGCGGCGCGGTGCGGCGGGCGTAGAACCGGCCGAGGAATTCCGCCTTGTGGGCCTCGTAGTCGTCGGATGCGATCGACCGGCGGATCGTGTCGACGAGGCGCACGGTGAAGCGCTCGTTGTGAATGGTGGCCAGGGTGGGGCCGAGCATCTCCTTGGCCTTGAACAGGTGGTGGAGATAGGCGCGGGTGTAGTGCGAGCAGGTGTAGCAGTCGCAGCCCTCCTCGAGAGGGGCGAGGGCGCTCCGGTGGGCCGCGGTGTTGACGTTGTAGCGGCCGTCGGCGGTGTAGATGGCCGCGTTGCGGGCGACCCGGGACGGGTTGACGCAGTCGAACGTGTCGGCGCCCATCTCGATGGCCGCGAAGAAGTCGTCGGGTTCGCTGATCCCGAGCAGGTGCCGCGGCCGGTCGTCGGGAAGCTCCTCGCTGACCCAGCGGACGATCGCGCCGAGGTTCTCCTTTTCGAGGGCTCCCCCGATACCGAACCCGTCGAAGGACCGGCCGTCGACCGTCATGGCCGCGAGGTCGCGCGCAGCCCGGCGGCGCAGGTCCTCGTACTGGGCGCCCTGAACGACCCCGAACAACGCCTGGTATGGCCGCTCCGGGCGTTCACCCGTGAGGCGTCCGTGCTCGGTGAGACAGCGCACCGCCCATCGTCGGGTCCGCTCCAGGGACTCTTCCTGGTAGGCCCGCGTGTCGAGCAGGGTCGTCAGTTCGTCGAAGGCGAAGATGATGTCCGCCCCGAGTTGGTGCTGGACGCGCATGCTCACCTCGGGTGTGAACCGGTGTCGGCTGCCGTTCAGGTGACTGACGAACGTGACTCCCTCGTCGTCGACCGTCGCGAGCCGGTCGCGTCCCCCCGCGATGACCTGCTCGCTGGTGTGGCGCGCCGAGTCCATCGACAGCACCTTTTTGAAGCCCGCGCCCAGGCTGAGCACCTGGAACCCGCCGGAGTCGGTGAACGTGGGTCCGGGCCAGTTCATGAACCGGCTCAGTCCGCCCGCGGCGTCGATGATGGCGGGCCCGGGTTGCAGGTAGAGGTGGTAGGCGTTCGCGAGCACGGCCTGGGCTCCGAGCGCGGCGACCACCTCGGGCACGACCGCCTTGACGCTCGCCTTGGTGCCAACGACGACGAACGCCGGTGTCCGGATGTCCCCGTGGGGGGTGTGGATGACGCCGGCACGGCCGAGTCCGTTCGCGAGTTCGGCGGTGCGCTCGAAGGAGAAGCCCGTGGTCATGCGGAGGCCAGCGCGGTCGCCTGCGCAAGGGCGACGGTTCCCGCGGTCGAGGTACGCAGGACGCCGTCGCTCACCAGCGCCTGCCGGGCCCCGGCACCGGCGAACGCCGCGAGTTCCTCATCACTGACGCCCCCCTCGGGGCCGACGATGAACACCACCGATCCGGAGACCGGCAACGGGAGATCGCGCAACCACCGGTCGGTGGATTCGTGCAGCACGACCGCCAGGTCGGCCTCCCGCACGAGGGTGACGACCTCGGAGGTGGTGGCGTAGCGCACTGAGGGCACCCGCAATCGCCGGGACTGCTTGGCCGCTTCCCTCGCCGTCGCGGTCCACTTCGCGACGCCCCTGTCGGACTTCGTCTCCCAGCGCACCACGCAGCGGGCGGCCTGCCAGGCGACGATCTCGTCGACGCCGAGTTCGGTGAGGGTCTCGACCGCGATGTCGCCCCGGTCACCCTTCGCGAGTGCCTGGACGACCGTGTAGCGCACGGGCCGTCGCGGTGCTGCCACGACCTCGGCCACCCGCACGGCGAGCCGTTGCCGATCGGCCTCGACGACCTCACCGCGGACGCCGTGACCCTCGCCGTCGGCGAGACACACCCGCTCGCCGGGGAGGACGCGCCGAACCGCGACCGCGTGTCGCGCCTCGCTTCCGGTGACCGTGACGATGTCGCCCACGGAGGCGCCGGTGACATCGGCCGGGCGGTCAGCGAGGAACAGCGCGTCGCTCATGCGCCGAAGGCCTCCTTGAGGCGTCCGAACACCGACCTGTTGGGGGACTGGTGGTTCGCCGTGACGGTGGTCTCGTCGCGTAGTTCGGCCAGTCGGCGCAGCAATTCGCGCTGCTCGTCGTCGAGTCGGCTGGGCGTCTGCACGAGGAACGTGACGCCGAGGTCGCCGCGTCCGCCACCCCTCAGCCGGGCCACCCCGCGGCCGGCCAGCGCCACTCGGGTGCCGGGCTGGGTTCCCGCGGGCACCGTCACCTCGACCTGGCGGTCCTCGGGCCGGGAGTCGTCACGCTCCGCCTCGAGGGTGCGCAGGGTGATCGTCGTGCCGAGGGCCGCGGCGGTCATCGGGATCTTGACGACCGTCTCGAGGTTGTCGCCGTCGCGCCTGAACGTGTCGTGGTCGAGCACCTGCAGTTCGACGTAGAGGTCGCCTGCGGGTCCCCCGCCCGGTCCGACCTCGCCGTGCGACTCGAGATGGATGCGGTTCCCGGTGTGCACCCCTGCGGGGATCTTGACGTTGATGGTGCGGTTGCTGCGCACGCGACCCTCGCCGGAGCACTCGCCGCAGGGATGCGGGATGATCGTGCCTAAGCCACGGCACTGGGGGCAGGCCTGCGACGTGCGGATGTCACCGAGGAACGAACGCTGCACCTGGGTGACCTCGCCGCGCCCGTCGCACAACGAGCAGGTGACCGGCTGGGAGCCATCCGCGGCCCCCGATCCGCTGCACCGGGGACAGACCACCGCGGTGTCGACGTTGAGCGGCTTGGTGACGCCGAAGGCGGCGTCGGCGAGGCTGAGGTCCATGCGCACCAGCGCGTCCTGGCCACGGCGCACCCGCGACCGCGGCCCGCGCGAGGTGGCCGCTCCGAACATGGCGTCGACGAGGTTGGTGAAGTCGTATCCTCCGCTGAAGCCACCCTGGCCGAATCCGCCGAACCCGCCGCCGTAGCCACCGCCCAAGGGGTCGCCGCCGCGGTCGTAGATGTCGCGCTTGTGCGGGTCGTGCAGGACCTCGTAGGCCTCCTGCACCTGCTTGAACTTCTCGGCGGCGTCAGGCTCCTGGGCGACGTCGGGGTGCACCTTCATCGCCATCCGGCGGTACGCCTTCTTGATCTGCTCGGGTGTCGCGTCGCGCGGCAAGCCGAGCACCTCGTAGTAGTCAGTGCTCATGAGTGGTGTCGATCATCCTTCTGCCAGGAAACGGCCGACGTATCGGGCCACGGCGCGCACCGAGGCCATCGTCGAGGGGTAGTCCATGCGGGTGGGCCCGACGATGCCGAGGGTCGCCCGGCCGTCGGACACTGTGCCATAGCTGCTCGCGACCAACGACGTCGTCTGCAGCGTCTCGTAGGGATTCTCGTGCCCGATGCGAACCGTGACCTCCCCGTCGACCGACGAGGCGGCCTCGCCGAGCAACCGGAGCAGCACGACGTTCTCTTCGAGCGCCTCGAGCACCGGTCGCACGGTGGTCTCGAACTGGTCACCGAATCGCGCCAGGTTCGGCACGCCGCCCACCACGACCCGGTCGGACGCGTCGCTGGCCAGCATGTCGAGCAGGACCGCGATCACCGGCGTCCCGATCGGGCGCAGCGCCAGGTCGAGGTCGGTGGCCAGCGCCGCAAGGCGGTCGACCGCGGCCGACGGGGCGATCCCGATGAGATGGGAGTTGAGCAGCGCCCGCAGCTGGGCGATGTGGTCGTCGCTCACGTGCGGAAGTTCCAGCGTGCGCTGCTCGACGGTGCCGCTGGAGGTGATGAGCACGACCAGCGCGCGATCGGTGGTGAGTCCGACCAGTTCGACGTGACGGATCTGTGCGGCCGGCGCCGCCGGATACTGAACGATCGCCACCTGGCTGGTGACCTGGGCGAGCAGCCGGACCGTGCGCCCCATGACATCGTCGAGGTCGATTGCGCCGGCGAGGAACGTGCTGATCGCGCGGCGTTCGGCCGGCGACAGCGGCTTGACCGTGGCGAGCCGGTCAACGAACAACCGGTAGCCCTTGTCGGTGGGAATGCGTCCGGCGCTCGTGTGCGGCTGGACGATGTAGCCCTCTTCCTCGAGCACCGCCATGTCGTTGCGGACGGTCGCCGGTGACACCCGCAACCCATGCCGCTCGACCAGTGACTTCGACCCGACGGGTTCCTTGCTGGACACGTAATCGGTGACGATCGCCTTCAGCACGTCAAGTTTCCGGTCGTCGAGCATCGTCCCTCCTCACGCCAACTTCCGGCGCGCCCTCGCGCGCCTGCCGAGCCGTGCTCGCCCAGCCTGCGCTGGGGCGATGGGCACGGCAAACCTGGCACTCACATCGTGCGAGTGCCAGCTTACCTGCCGGCACACGCTACCGGGAATCCGCTCGTGTCCGGGGCTCCGCCACGGGTCACTCGGGGGATCAGATCGACGCGATGGGCAGGCCACGCCGCGACGTGACGCCCCGGCGCCGCAGTTCCGCAAAGACGTGGGGAAGGATGTCGACGACGTGCTGGGGGGCGAACGGCCAGGCGTGCTCTCGCGGGCCGTTGAGGTCGGCGATGACGTCGTCGATCGTCACGCCCTCGCGGAAACAGTCCTCGGCGCTGGCCCACATCGATGCCAGCGCCGCTTGCTGTTCGGCTACTGCCATGGCATCGACCGGATCGCCATGGCCGGGCACGAACAGGAGATCGTCGGCGTGACCGGCGCCGGACAGGACGCCGTCGAGCGCCATCGACCACCCGGCCAGGCTCGAGTCGGGGCCGACGGCCGGGTCGGCGGAAGTCTCGACGAGGTCCCCGGTGAAGACCACCCGGGCATCGGGAACGTAGATGCACAGGTCGCCGTCGGTGTGGGCGGCCCCGGGCGCGAGGATCTCGATCCGCCGGCCCCCGAGGTCGATCGCCCGCACGATCGAGATGTCGTCGGTGGGCGCGACCAGCTCTGCGGCGTCGAAGCCGAGTTCGCGGCGGATGACCTCCGGATCGATGTCGTCACCAGCGAGCCGGGAGCGCAGCGACTCGTGGCCGTAGGACACGACGCCGGGGATCCCAGCCAGCCCGAAGAAGTGATCGAAGTGCCAGTGAGTGACCACGATGTGAGTGATCGGACGGCCGAGCAGTTCGACGACCGAGTCGGCCAGCCCGGCGCCCTGCCGGGGTGACGAGCCGGTGTCGATGAGCAGCACGGCGTCCGCACCGACGACGAGCCCGACGTTCACCGTTGCCGGCTCGAGGGTCGCGACGTAGACGCCGTCGCGCA
>DAIESZ010000353.1 GCA_027346035.1 Propionibacteriaceae bacterium | reverse complement strand
CAGCGCCTCCATGCCCTCGGCGGCATGCCCCTGGGCGACCTTCTCAAGGGTGTCCGCCAGCTCGGGATGGTCGTTGATGAGTGCGGCGGCCCGGGCGCGGACGGCCTCGGTGATCAGCAGTTCGCGGCAGGGTGCGGCCGTGATCCGTTCGACGGTGAGGTCGGTGGACCGCTGGTCGGCGACGGTGAAGTAGCGGATCTCCTCGACCTCGTCGCCGAAGAAGTCGATGCGCACCGGGTGATCGACGGTGGGCGGGAACACGTCGACGATGCCGCCGCGCACCGCGAACTCGCCGCGCCGCTCGACGAGGTCGACCCGGCTGTAGGCCGTGTTGACGAGGTCGGCGGCGAGCTGGGACATCTCGTAGGTCTGTCCCACCTCGATCCGCACCGGCACGAGGTCGGCCAGTCCCGTGACCTGGGGCTGCAGTACCGAACGCACCGGGGCCACGATCACCGCGGGGGGCGGCAGCTCGTCCCGGCCCGCGATGCGGCGCAGCACCTGCAGCCGGCGTCCGACCGTGTCGGTCCGGGGGCTCAGGCGTTCGTGCGGCAGCGTCTCCCAGGCCGGATAGTAGGCCACCGCGTCCTCGCCGAGCCACGACCCGAGGGTGTCGGCGAGCTGTTCACCCTCCCTGAACGTGCTGGTGATCACGAGGATCGGACGCCCGGAACTGGCCAGCGTGGCGATGATCGCGGGCCGCACGGACGCCGGGGAGCTGAGATCGTAGGAGCCGACCGCCCCGGTGCGTGCCAACTCGAGCGTCTCGGCCAGCACTGGGTCGGCGGCCAGCAGCTGCACCACACCCGAAAGAGTCACCGGGCAACACTACCCGTGGACGCCCCGCGCAAGGTTGGACCACCATGGCGGGAGCCGATAGGATTATACCCCCAGGGGTATATAACGGTGAAGGAGGACCTGATGAGCGTCGCCGCCGGCCGCCCGAGCCAGCAGTCATCGACCCGGACGCGCACCCGCCTGACAACCGCCGATCGCCGCAGCCTCACGGCCATGACGATGGTGGTCGTCGCCCTGCACGTCCTCGGGATCGGCGTCCTGCTCGACCTGGTGGTGCCGCGCCATTTCGCGCTCGGCGGAGCAACGCCGGTGTTCTCGGTGGGAGTCGGGGTGCTGGCCTATACGTTCGGGCTGCGGCACGCCTTCGACGCCGACCACATCGCCGCGATCGACAACACCACCCGCCGGCTGAT
Source organism: Propionibacteriaceae bacterium (assembly GCA_027346035.1). Lineage (GTDB taxonomy): Bacteria > Actinomycetota > Actinomycetes > Propionibacteriales > Propionibacteriaceae > JAJYQH01. Next base: position 4,620 of record DAIESZ010000353.1, on the reverse strand, counting down.
GCCCGAGCCCGGGCGGGCGGGACGGCGTCCACTGACGGTCGGATTCTGGTTCTCCCTCGGCCACTCCACGGTGGTGTTCGCCCTGTCGTTGGTGCTGTCACTGGGCGTACGGGCGGTGGCCGGCCAGCTCGTCGACGGCGGCTCGCGGCTGCACACGATCACCGCGGTCGTCGGCACCTCGGTGTCGGGGGTGTTCCTGTGGATCATCGGCCTGATGAACCTCGGAGCGCTGATGGGAATCGTCTCGGTGTTCCGGCGGATGCGCCGCGGGCACTTCGACGAGGCAGAACTGGAGCGCCACCTGGACCATCGGGGCTTCATGAACCGGTTCCTCGGACGCCTCACCCGATCGGTCAGCAGGCCGTGGCACATCTATCCGATCGGCGTGTTGTTCGGGCTCGGGTTCGACACCGCCACCGAGGTCGGGCTGCTCGTGCTCGCGGGCGGCGCGGCCGCGTTCAGCCTGCCGTTCTACGCGATCCTCGTTCTCCCCGTGCTGTTCGCGGCCGGCATGGCGATGATGGACACGATCGACGGGGTGCTCATGACCGGCGCCTACGGCTGGGCGTTCCACCGTCCGGTTCGCAAGGTGTTCTACAACCTCACCATCACGGCGATCTCCGTGGCCGTCGCCCTGGTCATCGGCACGATCGAGCTGGTCGGCGTCCTCGCTGACCGGGCACACATCACGAGCGGGCCGGTGGCGGCGATCGCCGCGGTTCCCCTCGACGACGCGGGCTACGGCATCGTCGGGCTGTTTCTCGCGGCCTGGCTGGTGGCGGCCCTGGTCTGGAAGTTCGGGCGCGTCGAGCAGCGCTGGACCCGCCGGCTGCGCGAAACCTCCTGACGGGCCGCCGCCTGCGATTCTCCAGGCTGCTCGGGGCGTCCGTCGGCTGCGCGGGGCGTCCCGTCGTCGAGGGCGGCTCGGACGGCGTACGACCGTGCCAACGGCGTACGACCTGACCCGGAGAAACGGCCAACTCGTACGCCGCACGAACCCGACCCCCCGGGTGGGCCCCACGCCCGAGGGTTGCAGGACGCCGGGCGGGATCGCCCAGGGGCCGTGGTCCCCGCGCCGCGCCGAGCCGCGACCAACCGGATTGTCTCTGCGGGTCAGCCGTTGAATCGGTTCTGGGCGGCTTCGAGGCCCGAGACGATGAGGGTCTCGACGGCGTCGGCGGCCCGTGACGTCTCGAGTTCGACGTCGGTGCGCAACGCCGGCGGGATATGTGCGAGCACGTAGTCGGCGGCATCCTGGCGCCCCGTCGGGCGTCCGATGCCGAATCGGACGCGGTAGAAGTCACCGGTGCCGAGGTGCTGTCGCAGCGACTTCAGCCCGTTGTGGCCGTTGTCGCCGCCCCCGAACTTGAGCCGCAACTGCCCGAGATCGAGGTCGAGTTCGTCGTGCACGACGACGACGTGGTCGGCCGCCACCCGGTGGAACGCGGCCAGCTTGCCGACGGCCTGCCCGGAGTTGTTCATGAAGGTGCGCGGCTTGACGAGCACGACCCGGTCGGCCTCGGCCGAGGGGACGCCGATGCCGGCGGGTCCGATGCGGGTCTCGACGACCTCGGCGCGCATCCCCCGGGGGGCCGCCCAGCCCGCGCGCGCCCGTCCGGCGAGTTCGTCGGCGACCATGTAGCCGACGTTGTGCCGGGTGAGCGAGTAGGTCGGGCCCGGATTCCCGAGCCCGACCACCATCCACACGCTCATGCGGACCTTCGTGACGAGAGCAGAGGTCAGGCCTCGGTCGACTCGGCGGCCTCGCCCTCGGCGGCCTCGCCCTCGGCGGGCTCGGCCTGGGTCGGGGCGATCACCACGTGCAGCACCATCGCCGTGGGATCGCCATGAAGTTCGGCGCTCTCGGGAAGGGCGATGTCACCGAAGAAGATCTGGCTGCCTGCCTCGAGGCCCTCGACCGACACCTCGATGCCTGTCGGGATGAACATCGCGTCGGTGCTCAGGCTGATCACCTGGTGCTCGACGTTGACGAGCGTTCCGGGGGCGGCCTCGCCGACCACGTGCAGCGGGACGTCGACGACCACCTTCTCGCCACGGTTCACGGTGATGAGATCGACGTGCTTGAGGAAGCCCTTGACCACATCGCGCTGGACCTGCTTGACCAGTGCCAGCTGCTCGTTCTTGCCATCGATGACGATCGTGAGCACGGCGTTGGCCAGACGCAGCGCCAGCAGCGTCTCGTGCCCGGGCAGCGAAATGTGAACGGGCGCGGCTCCGTGCCCGTAGATGACGGCGGGAACCCGATCGGCGCGCCGGATGCGGCGGGCCGCGCCCTTGCCGAACTCGGTGCGCGATTCGGCCGCCAGCGTGACCTCAGCCATGATGTCTCCTCAACCTCGTGAATACTGCGAATGGACGCATGCCACCGAGGGAGAGTGTCAGTCGATCACGAACGAGCAGACTCGTCCCTCGCCAGGCAACCAACGGAGTCTAGCCCAGCGGCACCGCCGAAGGGAAACCCGCACCGCGCGGATCCCTGCCCTCACGATCCGCAGGCGACCCGGCGACTTTGCGCCACGACAGGCGTCCCAACGGCCAGTCGACTGCCGATCGGGAGGATCATCGTAGGGTTGTGACCGTTGACCCCCGCCAGGAAGGCCCCCATGCCACGCCCCCACCCACCGATGGGCTGGAACTCGTGGGACTGCTTCGGCGGATCGGTCACCGAGGCCGAGGTGCTGGCCAACGCGACCTTCCTGCCCGACCGCCTGCTCGAGTTCGGGTGGGACACCGTGGTCGTCGACATCCAGTGGTACGAGGACGCTCCCGGCGACCACGACTACAACGTCCGCGCCAACCCCGTGCTCGACCCATGGGGACGACAGCTTCCGAGCGTCCGCCGGTTCCCGTCCGCCGCGGACGGCGCCGGCTTCGCACCCCTCGCCCGGTCCGTCCATGACCTCGGGCTGCGGTTCGGCGTGCACGTCATGCGGGGCGTGCCCCGCAGTGCTGTCGACCAGCGACTGCCCGTGCACGGCACCGCGTGGACCTGCGACGAGATCGCCGACCGGGGCGACGTCTGCGCCTGGAACCCCGACAACTACGGCCTGCGACACGACCACCCGGGAGCCCAGGCGTGGTACGACGCGCAGGTCGCGCTGCTGGCCCGGTGGGGTGTCGATTTCATCAAGCTCGACGACGTGCTGTACCCCTTCGCCGAAGCGGACATCGAGGCGTACGCGATCGCGATCGCCCGCAGCGGACGCGACATCGACCTGAGCCTCTCCCCCGGCCGCGAGCTGTCCCTCGTCCACCGGGACGTGGTGGAACGGTGCGCGACCATGTGGCGGATCTCCGACGACCTGTGGGACCGCTGGGCCGATGTCGCGGAGCAGTTCCAGCGGCTGGCACGCTGGTCGGCCGCCGGGGTTCGCGGCGGCTTCCCCGACGGCGACATGCTGCCGCTCGGACGCCTCGCGGTGCGCGCCCACGCCGGCCTCGAACGCGATTCGGAGCTCACCGTCGAGGAGCAGCGCACGATGCTGTCGCTGTGGTGCATCGCCCGCTCACCCCTGTTCCTCGGAGGGCACCTGCCGCCCAGCCGGGAGGACACCCTGGAACTGCTGACCCACCGCGACATCCTCGACCTGCTGACCAGCACCGGCGGACGAGAGATCATCCGCGACCACGACCTGGTGGTGTGGGTCGCCGACCACGCGGGTGGCGATCGGTCGGTCGCCGTGTTCTGGCTCGGGGACCAGCCGATCCGGCACACGATCAGGCGCTCCGACGTGGGCCTGGGCGCCGGCGGCGTCCGCGACCTGTGGCGCGGCGACGTGCTCAGCACCGACGACCTCGACCTCGACATCCCCGCCCACGGGACGCGGGTGCTCCGGGGCCGGCGGCGCTGAGCAGCATCGGACCTCGCTCGGCTCAGCCTTCGGCGTCCTCAAGGGCCAGCTCGATCGTCACGAAGCTCGCCGCGGGCAGGGTGAGGCTCAGGTGTCCGTCGGCGAGGCCGACACCGTCGAAACCGGCCGGTTCGACCGCCCTGGGAGCATCCGCCGTGTTGTGGCCGGACGCGGACGACGAGGTGAGGATCCGCGCCGACACGCCCCGGACGCCGCGTCCGCGGAGGTCGAATGCGATGGTGCGCTCGGCGTCCAGGTCGAGGTTCGACACCGACACGAGCGCGGTGTCACCGCGGACGCTGGCCGAGGCCGAGATCAGTTCCAGGTCGCGGCCGGCAACGGGCTGGGTGGGCAGGGCCCCTCGCCACTGCACCGCGAGCGCCGCGGCGTCCTGGTGGGCCTTGTTCATCTCGAACACGTGGAACGTGGGAGTGCGCACGAGCCGGTCACCGTCGGTGAGCAGCACCGCCTGCAGCACGTTGACGGTCTGGGCGATGTTGGCCATCACCAGGCGGTCGGCGTGCCGGTGGAACCCGTCGAAGTGCACCGCCGCCACGAGCGCGTCGCGCATGGTGTTCTGCTGCTCGAGGAAGCGCGGGTTGGTGCCGGGCGTCGCGGCGAACCATGTACCCCATTCGTCGAGTACCAGTCCGATCCGCTTGTCGGGGTCGTAGACGTCCATGATCGTGGCGTGCCGGGCGATGAGTTCCTCGGTGCGCCGGGCCGCGCGGAGCGTGTCGTAGTAGTC
>DAIESZ010000273.1 GCA_027346035.1 Propionibacteriaceae bacterium | reverse complement strand
GTCGAACTCCTGATCGGCCACCTACGTCCTCTCGCCTGGTCCTCTCGCCCGGCCATCTACCCCATACACGCCGCCGCGATCCGAAAGGTTGCACCACCCGCCGAACGGCGGTCGAGGACTGCGCGAAGGCACCCACCAGCGACAGGTCCACCATCGCGGCCTGACCAAGGGCGTCGGACTGGGAATCCATGCAAACACCGCAGCCGCCCGAGCCCCGGGGGGGCGAGGCCGGGCGGCTGCAGCGGGCGCGACATTATGTCGCGTTTCATGACAGACCAACATCATCTAGGACATGTTGCCCGCACGCTTATCCACGCCCGGTGTGCCAAAGCCAGACGTAGCTAACCCGCGCCAGTTGGCGCGAGAACGTCCGCTGTAGGTTCGCCGACAAGGACGGAGCCCCATCGCATCCACACCCCCTGGGTGGGACGAGGCTCCGTCACAACAGATATCGCTGGGCGGTCCTGGCGCGTTACGCCCGGTTGGTCGATCAGTGCGTTAGATCTTGGAACCACGGCGAAGTACCTGCGCCTAGCCGCCGGATCCTCGGACAGTGACGAGGCTTCGCCGCCGCTCGGGAAGAGGGGGATCGGCGACAGGGCCCGCTCACGGGGACCTTCGCCCGTTGCGCGGAGGCAACCGCGAGGGCGACTGTGAAGACGGCGGGGTTGCGGGGGGTTCTCCAGCGCGACCCAGTTGGGAGTCGGTGATGACGACTGTGCCTTCGGGATATGAACCGCATCCACCCACCAGCGATGCTCCGGTAGCGGGACCTGCCGCTGCGCCCGTACCCATGTCGGAGGAGCAGGTCCGACACGAGGAGGCGCTGCGACGGGTGAAGGCGAAGCGTGATTTGTCCGCGCACGCTGTGGTGTACCTGGTGGTCAACGCGTTCCTAATTGGGATGTGGTGGTTCAACGGTCAGGGCTACTTCTGGCCGGGCTGGGTCCTGGCCGGGTGGGGCATCGGCTTGGTGCTGAACGCCTGGGACGTGCTGCTGCGCCGCCCGATCACCGAGCAGGACGTGGAACGGGAGCTGCGACGCATGTGACCTAGCGTCGGCCTCCCCTCGAGCCGAAGATCCCGGCGAACCCGGTCACCGAGTCGGTTCCGGCGAGCTCGTAGTCGGCGCCGAGCAGTGCCGCGCCAACGACGTCCGCCGGGGCGTGGGTCATCTTCTCCGCCCCGATCACCAGGACATGCCGGGCGGTGCCGGCGAGTAGCGCCTTGACCCCCTGCTGGATCGCCGCGGAGCCTGAGGCGCGAGCATTCTCGACCCGGGTCGCCGGGGTTTTGGCCAGGTCGTCGGACAGTTGCAGGGCCAGCGACGACGGGAATCCGAGGGGGACCATGCCGCAGTTGAACTGGCCGAGGTAGATCTCATCCACCTGACCCGGTTCGATGCCCGCCGAGGCGATCGCGTCGGCCGCGACCGAGACGATGAGCGACTCGAGGGTTTCGTCGGGGAGCTTCCCGAACGGCGAGTGCCCCCACCCGGTGAGCAGGACGTCAGTGCCGAAGGCCTCGTGAACGGTCATGGCCCCTCCCCGCGTGCGATACCCGAGGTGCCCACGCTAGCCACGCGGCCGAAGATGCCTTATGGGTGGTGATCACGGCAAAGTGGCCACCGTGTGGACTCCAGCCACATGGCGCAGCCGCGGCGGGCGATGATTGTGTTGCGCGGTGGCCGCCTTCCCGACCGACCATCACGAGTGGGTGCTCCCTGCCGCCCTCGAGCAGCACGCCGCGACTCGAGGAGACCAACGGTTCGTCACCTCGATCGACGAGGGCACGGTGACGTACGCCGAAGCGGCGCGGCAGGTGCGCCAGGTCGCCGCCCGCTTCGCCGAGCTGGGCGTCCAGCCGGGCGACCCGGTGGCGGTGCTGCTGCCCAACGGCCTCGATTTCGTCCGGGTGTGGCTCGGCCTCGGACGTCTCGGGGCCGTCGCGGTCCTCATCAACACCGCGCTGACCGGCGACTTTCTCAGCTACCAGCTGCGGGATTGCGGTGCGCGGCTCGTCGTCGCCAGCGGCGAGGCCAGGGACGCGTTCCTCGACATCGCCGACAGCGTGCCTGAGATCACGCCGGTCGAGCTGGCCGGGTGGGAGAGCTGCGCCGAGTACGCCGGTCCGATGCCGCTGGCTCGAGACATCGCCTGTGTGATGTACACGTCGGGGACGACCGGGCCGTCCAAGGGCGTGCTCATGCCGCATGCCCACTGCTATCTCTTCGGCATCGGCAGCATCACCGCGCTCGGGATCACCGACGCCGACAGCTACTACATCACCATGCCGCTGTTCCACGCGAACGGCCTGCTCATGCAGCTGGCAGCCGCGCTCATCGTCGGCGCGAAGGCGGTGATCCGCACGAAGTTCAGTGCCACGTCGTGGCTGGCGGATCTGCGCGAGCACCGGTGCACGGTGACCAACATGCTCGGGGCGATGACCCAGTTCGTCATGAACCAGCCGCCCAGCCCGTTCGACCGCGACCACGACCTGCGGGTCATCTGCCCGGTCCCCAACCCGGTGGCCCACGAGCAGGCGTGGCGCGACCGGTTCGGCCTTCGGGAGGTCGTGTCGGCGTACGGCATGACCGAGGTGAACATCCCGCTGTATGGCCGGCTGGGCCACAGCCGGCCGGGGACCGCCGGGCTGGTCCTCGACGAGTGGTTCGAGGTGCAGGTGCGCGACGCCGACACCGACGACGTCATGCCACCGGGCGAGCTCGGCGAGATCATGGTGCGGCCCAAGGTGTCCTTCGGGTTCATGGCCGGCTACCTCGGGCTGCCACAAAAGACCGTCGAGGCGTGGCGCAACTTCTGGTTCCACACCGGCGACGCGGGGACGATGGCCGAGGACGGCTGGGTGACGTTTGTCGACCGCACCAAGGACAGCATCCGCCGACGCGGAGAGAACATCTCCTCGTTCGAGGTGGAGAGCGCGATCAGGCGGCTCGAGGGCGTCGCGGAAGTCGCCGCCTACGCCGTGCCAGCGGGTGAGGAGGGCACCGAGGACGAGGTCATGCTGGCCGTGGTGGTTTGTGACGGCAGCGGGCTGCGCGCGGAGGACGTCGCCCGGCACGCGGACGGTGTGCTGCCGCGGTTCGCGATGCCGCGGTACGTCGAGATCGTCGACGAGCTTCCGATGACTCCGACCCAGAAGGTCCGCAAGGACGACCTGCGCCGTCGCGGCGTCACCGCGGCGACGTGGGACCGGGCCGCGGCACAGCCGCGCTGAGACGGCCGCATACCACCCCGTGGGTGGGCGCAAGCTACTCGACGATTAGACGTCGCAGCCGCAGTGCGAGCTGGACTTCCAGGGCGAGCTCGGCGTCCGCCAGGTCGCGCCGCAGCAGGGCGCCGATCCGTTCGAGGCGCTCGAAGACGGTGTTGGGGTGGACGTGCAAGGCGGCCGCGGCGCGGCGGGGGCTCCCACCCGAAGCGAAATACGACTCAAGGGTCGCCACGAGGTCGGTGCCCCGGCTGCGGTCGTAGTCGAGGAGCGGACCGATGACGGAGCGCACGTAGGCCCGCACGTCCGGCTCGGCCCCGACGATGAGGCCGGCGAAGCCGAGATCCGAGACGGCTGCACCGCTGCCCTCACGGCCGAGGGCGAGCAGGGCTTCCAGGGTGCGGCTGGCCTCGGCGTGAGCCTCGCGCACGCGGTCGACGTCGTCGATGGGGCCGCTCGAACCGACGGTGACCCCGCCGTGTGGCGTGAGCCGGCTGGCGAGGGAGCGCGCGAGACGGGTGGGGTCGGCCCCCTGCACGACGGCGACGACGTCCCCGTCGTGCTCGGCGACAAGCCCCGGCGCGTCGAGCACCGAGTGCACTGCGAGGACGACGCTGCGGCGCCGGGTTTCCCGGGGGGCCCGGATGACGGCGACGCAGAACGGCTGGTCCAGCCGCAGGCCGTGGCTGCGAGCCGCGCGGAGCCGGTCGGGACGCTCGCCACGATGGGCGATGAGGTCGCTGACGAGATCGGCGAGCACCTGCTGCTCGGACTCGACCTTCTCCCGCTCGAACAGCAGGACCAAGGCGCTGACGACGGCGGCGCGTTCCATGGTCCGGGTGTCCCCGGGGTCAGGGTCAGGGATCCCACCGAAGACGAGGGTGCCCAGAGGATCGCCCCCGGCGACGAGCGCGACGGTGTGGACGCTGTTGATCTTCGTCAGCCGGCCAGGATGTCGCTCGGCGAGAGTGTCTGCGACGAGGACCTCGTCGAGGGCGTCCTGCTCGGCAGCGGTGATGTCACCGAACATGCTTCGCCTGCGACCCTCGACGTCGACGAGGGCGACCCACCCGCCGAGCAGCTCGCCGAGGGCCCGGGTCACGTCGTCGAGGCCGCCACCGGCGAGCAGCGCCTCGAGGAACCGGTCGTGCGCCGCAGCCGCGCGCTCGACATCCTCGGTCCGCTGGCGGACCGTCTCGTGCGCTTCGGAGAGGGCCTTGAGCGCCGACTGGGTGTCACGCAGCACGCTTGCCTGGGCGATGGTCAGTGCGGCGAGGGCCGCGAAGCTCATGAGCAGCGAGACCTCGTCGTGCTGGAAGGCCCGTTCGGAACGCTCCGCGGCGAACAGGACACCGACGAACTCCTCCTTGACCATCAGCGGTGTCCCGCACACGGCGACGAGTCCCTCGTCGGCGACGGCCGAGCTGATCGATGTCGTGTGCCGGAACCGATCGTCGACGAAGTAGTTCGGCGTCCAGTAGGTCCGTCGGGATGAGGCGACGAGTCCGCCCAGCCCGTCGCCGAGCGGGACCCGGACGGACTGGAACGCCGGGGAGTGGGAACCGGACGTCGCCCGCACGTAGGTGTCGCCGGCCTCCGGGTCGAAGAGGGTCAGGTAGGCGACATCCGTGCTCAGGAGCACTCGGGCACGACGGACGATCGCGTCGAGGACCTCGTCGGGGTCCCGAAGCGCCGCGAGGTCTCTGGCGGTGTCGAAGAGCACCTCGAGCTCACGTTCGCGGCGGCTGTGCACGGCGACGGAGGCCTGGATCTGGTGGGCCAGGTCGCGCAGCTCGCTCGGAGCGTAGATCGCGGCGACCTGGGCTGCGGTCCCCCCGGAGGCGAGGACGCGCAGCAGCGCGGTGCTCGGGTGCTCGCCAGTGGACATGGGCCGATCCTAGGGGCGGTGCTCGACCGCGGCATGTGCCCTGAGCACATCAAATGAGATGACATGTGGTTTCGCGGACATGTCATGACCAGCGGCGCCCTTCTAGTGTTCCGCGCCAGGGCGCCACGCGGGTGACGCGACCCACCCCTTCCATCGGCAAGGAGGACCAGCCCGTGTTCCGATCCCGTATCACTCGGTTCGTCGTCGTGGCGGCCGCCGTCGCGATGGGCGCGTCTGCGTGTGCGAGCACCCAGTCGGCTGCCGGTGGATCCACCGGCAGCACCGTCAAGGTGGCGATCATGACGTCGAAGACCGGGCCGCTCGCGGCGTACGCCCAGCAGTATCTCGACGGGTTCAAGGCCGGGCTGGACTACGAGACGAAGGGCACCGACAAGGTCAACGGCACGACGATCGACGTGACGTACGTTGATGACCAGGACAACCCGGAGACCGCGGTCACCCAGTTCAAGGACCTCGTCGGCAAGGGCTACACGATCATCGGCGGCACCGTCGACTCGGGCATCGCGCTGAAGCTGGCGCCGCTCGCCGAGCAGAACAAGGTCCTGTACTTCTCCGGCCCGGCGGCGGCCGACGCCATCACCGGCGTGAACAGGTACACGTTCCGCAGCGGGCGGCAGACCTGGCAGGACGTCGAGACCGCCAAGGCGACGATCGGCGACCCCGCCGGGAAGAAGGTCGTCGTGTTCGCCCAGGACTACGCGTTCGGCCAGGGCAACGTCGCGGCGGTGAAGAGCGTGCTGGGCAGCCTCGGGGCCACGGTCGACTCGGTCCTCGTGCCGCTGTCGGCCACCGACTTCACCCCGTTCGCGCTCAAGGTCAAGCAGGCCAGGCCCGACCTGCTGTACGTCGCGTGGGCCGGTGAGTCGACCGGTGCGATGTGGCAGACGCTGGACCAGCAGGGCATCTTCAGCCTCAGCCCGGTGGTGACGGGCCTGGCGACGACGGCGAGCTACGGGCTCTACGGGCCGGCAACCGACAAGATTGACTTCCTCTCGTACTACTTCCCGACGGCTATCGACAACCCGGTGAACACGGCGATGACCGATGCGGTGAAGCAGGCCGGATCGCAGGCGGACCTGTTCACACCCGACGGCTGGGTCGGCGCCCAGATGATCGTCCACGCGATCCAGCAGGGCGGCTCCAACGTCGATGCCCAGATCAAGGCCCTCGAGGGGTGGACCTTCGACGCGCCGAAGGGCCAGGAGACCGTGAGGGCCACGGACCACGCGATGCTCCAACCCATGTTCCAGGCCAAGCTGGTCAAGCAGGGCGGCACCTGGACGCCCGAGGTCGTCAAGACCCTTCCCGCCAACGAGGTTGCCCCCCCGGAGGCCGGAAGCTGAGCAGCGTGGCCGGGCTGGCCAAGACCGGCGCCTCCCTGGCGGTGCGGGACCTGTCCTTCACCGTCGGGGGCGTCCGGATCCTCGACCAGGTCAACCTCGACGTCGAAGCCGGGGAGTTCGTCGGGGTCATCGGGCCGAACGGCGCCGGCAAGACGACCCTGTTCAACGTCCTGTCCGGGCTCCTCACCGCGACGGGAGGTGAGGCCCGGCTCGACGGTCGGGAGATCACCGGGCTGCCGGTGTTCGCCCGGGCCCGGGCCGGCCTCGGCCGGACCTTCCAGACGTCCAGCGTGTTCCCCGGGCTGTCGGCGCTGGAGAACGTCCGGCTCGCCGCGGAGGCCGACGCGGGCGGCAGCCTGCGCCTGTGGGGTGGGGTCGGGCGCACGGTGGGTTTCTCCCGGGAGTGCCTCAGCCGGGTCGGGCTCGGGGCCCGATCCGGTCGGCTGGCCGGCTCGCTCTCGCACGGGGACAAGCGCAAGCTCGAGATCGCCATCGTGCTGGCCACCTCCCCGCAGCTGCTCATGCTGGACGAGCCGATGGCCGGCCTCGGGATGGAGGACGTGCCCGAGATCTCCGACCTCGTCAGGGGTCTGCACCGGGACCACGGGATCACCGTCTTGATGTTCGAGCACCACATCGAGGTCGTGCTCGGGCTGGCCGACCGGATCGCCGTGATGCACCACGGCCGGCTGCTCAGCTG